>CALAEG010000279.1 GCA_937890965.1 uncultured Caulobacteraceae bacterium
GTCGATCTGGTCCCAGGCCGCGCGCCAGGGCGGGGCTGTGGTGGGCAGCTTCAGGGCGGTGGCGAAGCCGCGCGGAAAGCCCAGCGGGAAGTCGAAGCCGAGCAGGGCGCGCTCGCCGCGTTTCTTCAGATCGTCGAGCACCGCGACCAGCTTCTTCTCGGCCTCGGCGCGGGTCGGCGGGTTGAAGGCCTCGAAGGCCAGGCGGAAACGCACGTCGCGTTTCAGCACCCCGATCCAGACGGAATCCGCCCCGGTGTTCGGCTTGGCGGCCGCGCTCCAATCGACGATGACATAGGCGTTGAACAGACGGGCCACGGGGGCTCCAAACACTAGATCACGATGATTTTGGAATCCAAAATCATAAACGTGATCGATTCCTAAGAGTTAGAGCGGGTTGCGGGCGGAAAACCGCTTCGCACTTTTCCTAGGGCCCGCTCTAGGGACGGGGGCTTGTAGCGGCTCGCGAGCCGCGGGGGAACGCGTCGGCCGTTCACATCGAAGGCATAGGCCTCAGGGCACGACCTGCAATCGCTTCAACAGCGGCAAACGCACATCGGCCAGCGCCTTGGCCTGGGCATTGAGCTCCTTCAGGTTTTCATCTTCTGTTTGAAGCATTTGACCGTCTTTAATCAAGGATTGGTTCTGCTTCTGCAGGATGCTCCAGGCGTCCCTGGCCCAGTCCTCGGGCTTTTTCACGCCGCGGGCGTGGGCGGCGAGGAACATCTGCTGGAACCGCGACACCTCGACGCCGCCGCCGATGACCGGCGAGGCCAGCCAGGTCACGTCGCCCGAGACCCGCGAGCGTTCGATCAGGTGGCTGTTCAGCCGCTGGCAGCGCGGCTGGGCGATCTCGACATCCTCGGGAGTCTGGGCCGGATGCGCCCGGCCGCCGCCAACCAGTACGGTGATCGCTTCGATCAGGGCGCCGGGCGGCAGGGCCATCAGCGCCGGTTGTTCGGCGAGCTCGCCGATGCGCTTCGGCGCGCCGTCGCCGGCGGCCAGCGCCTCGATCACCGGGCGGAAGATGTCCTCGCGCAGGCCAACCTTGCCAAGGCCGGCATCGACCTCGAAGGGGATGTCGGCCGCGTCCATGGTCAGGGTCACCGACAGGTCGTTCAGCCGGTCCAGCCGCTCCAGCGCCGTCAGCAGCCGCGCGCCGCGGCTATAGAGGTCGCGGCGGAACTGCTGATTGAGCATGTAGTCGCGCACTGTCTCGCGCAGCACATCGTAAGAAATTCCCCCGAGGACGTCGCGCTGGGCCGCGGTCAGGTTATAGGCCAGCAGCTGGTCGAGGGCGACGGCGGGGGTGGCGAACTTCAGCTTGGCGTCGGAGAGCCATTCGTGCGCCTCGGCGAAATACATCGGGGCCCAGTCGCGGTTGAAATACTCATGCGCCAGATATTGCCGGTTCTGGCTGGCGATACTGCTCAGCCGCTCCTTGGCCATGGGGTTGGTGGTGAAGTAGCGCGCGCCGACCTCTTCCAGCCGGGTGGTGAAGGCGATGGCGGAGTCGATGCGGCTGACCATGCCCTCGGCATGCGTGCCGGCGGCCTCCATGTGGATCGACATCATGTGGCGCAGCGGCATGGCCGCGGCCCAGCCGGGCAGGGTGTTGAAGCTGAAATAGACCACGCCGCCGACCTTCAGGCGGTCGCGCAGGATGCCGACTAGCACGCGTCGGTTCTCGTCCGAGATCCAGCTCCAGATGCCGTGCAGGACGATGTAGTCGAACTGGGGCAGGTCATCGCGGGCGGCGAAGTCGGCGAAGCTGTCGTCGACGAAACGCGCGTCGGCGCCGGACACCTGGGCCAGCCCCTGGGCGCCCGCCGCCTGCACCGGATTGAAATCGGTGCCCCAATATTCTCCGGGGGCGGCGGCGGCGTGGATGCTGGCCGACAGCCCCTGGCCGTAGCCCAGCTCCAGATAGCGCATGCCGCCCCGGCGCGGCGGCAGATGGCCGCTGGTCAACAGGCTGAAGTCGATCAGCCCCGGCGCGAGGTCGCGATAATAGCCGTAGGTATAGTCGATCTCGGCCACATAGCCGGAAGTCCAATCCATGATCGCGTCCGCTGAGTTTTTCCGCCCGCGCGGACAGGAGCCTGAGAGGCCAGCGGTGTCAATCGTGGGCGGCTGGTGCGTTTGTTAGCCCAGCTTCACCAGCATCTTGCCCAGGTTCTCGCCCTTGAACAGTTTCAGGAAGGCGTGGGGGGCCCGGTCGATGCCCTCTTCGACCGTTTCGCGCCAACTGATCTTGCCCTCGGCGACCCAGCCGGACAGCTCCTTGACGAAGGCCGGCATCATGTCGAAGTGGCTGGAGACGATGAAACCCTCCAGGCGCAGCTGCTTGCCGACCGCGGCGGTCAGGCCGTGGATGCCGGTCCCCATGCCGCTGTCGTTGTATTGCGAGATCATGCCGCAAAGGGCGAACCGCGCGAACGGGTTGGCCGCCATCAGCGCCGCTTCCAGGTGCGTGCCGCCGACATTCTCGAAATAGACGTCGATGCCGTTTGGCGCCGCGCGCATCAAGGCCGCGGTCAGGTCCTTTTCGGCCTTGTAGTCGATGGCGTGGTCGACCCCGATCTCCTTCAGATAGGCGACTTTTTCCGCCCCGCCGGCCGTGCCGATGACGGTGTGGCCCTTCAGCTTGGCGATCTGGCAGACGATCTGGCCAACCGCGCCGGCGGCGGCGGAGACGAAGACCACGTCGCCGTCCTTCAGCGCGGCGATCTTCAGGAGGCCGACGTAAGCCGTGAGTCCGGGCATGCCGGCCGCGCCCAGGAATGCCTGCGGCGGCAGGCCATGGGTGTCGAGCTTCTGCAGCGCAGCGCCAGGCGCGTTGAAGGCCTCGCGCCAGCCGAAGAAGGTCGAGACCAGGTCGCCCGGCTTGAAGTTGGGGTCGTTGGAGGCCGTGACCTCGCCGATCGCGCCGCCCTGCATGGCCTCGCCCAGCTGGAAGGGCGGGCTATAGCTTTTCACGTCGTTCATGCGGCCGCGCATGTACGGATCGACCGTCATCCACAGGTTCTTCACCTGCACCTCGCCGGGCCCCGGATCGGACAGCTGGACGGTGACGATCTCGAAATTGTCGTGGGTCGGCACGCCTTGCGGTCGCGATTTCAGATGACATTCGCGCGAGCTGATCGCCATGGCCGGGCTTCCTTGTGCGTTGCAATTGAAAATCAAACATCTGTTTAGACCACGCGCCCGGCCGCGTCATCGGCGATGGACAAATTGAGCGCGCCCCGACAGAGGTGCGGCTTGCGAGAGAAGGAAACGGGTCCTTGAGTCGAGTTCTGCGGGCGGGGGTGGTCGGGGCCGGGATATTCGGCGGCTATCACGCACACAAATACGCGACCCTGGCCGATGTCGAGCTGGCGGCCGTGTTCGATCCCGACATGGACCGGGCCAGGGCCCTGGCCGGCCAACTGGGCGTGGTCGCGACCGACGATCTGGAGGCGCTTATCGGCCTCTGTGACGTGGTCAGCATCGCCTCGCCCGCCACCTTCCACGCCGAACAGGCCCTGGCGGTGCTAAAGGCCGGCTGCTCGGTCTATGTGGAAAAGCCGCTCGCCACCTCGCTTGAGGGTGCGGACAAGCTGATCGCCGCCGCGCGGGGCGGCCCGGTCCTCGCCTGCGGCCATCTGGAGCGGGTGATGTTCGCAGCCATGGGCCTGCTGGATGTCCCCGAGCCCCCGGCCGCCCTGTTCGCGGTGCGCAAGGGCCCCTGGAGCCCGCGCAGCGCCGACGTCTCCTGCGTTCTCGACCTGATGATCCACGACATCGACCTGGCCCTGGCCTTGAACCCGGTCGAGCCGCTGGCGGTGGAGGCCGACGGCCGCACCACCATTGGCCCCTTGCTCGATGAGGTGCGCGCCGACGTGACCTTAAGCGACGGCTCGACGCTGATCCTGGAGGCCTCGCGCATCGCCGAGGTGCGCGAGCGCCGCATGCGGGTCGTCTATACCTCCGGCGAGGTCGAGATCGACTTCCTCAGCGGCGCCTTCAGCAACACCACGCCCTTTGCGCTCGACCCCGGCTTCGCCGAAACGCCGGCCGGCAAGGACCGCCTCGGCGCCTCCCTGCGGGCCTTCCTGGCCGCCGTCCGCGGCGAGGCGGACCGCCCAGCGGTCACCGGCGAAGAAGCCGCCCGCGCGCTGGACTTGGCGCTGGCGGTGGAACAGGCCGCCGGCGGCTAAGGCTTGGGCAGGTTCTCGATTGCGATCTCGGGCAACTTGTCCGCCGGGGTGAAGTGGAAGACGCGGCCGTAGAAATAGAGCTCGGCCTCTTTCGAGGCGATCAGGTTCTCGGCGCGCCGGAAGCCGTGGCTCTCGCCGGCGAATTCCAGATAGGCCACCGGCTGCTGGCGCTTGCGCAGGGCGTCCAGGATCATGTGCGCCTGGTTGGGCGGCACGATCGGATCCTCGGAGCCCTGGAAGATGATCAGCGGGCTTGAGAACCCCTCCAGATGGTTCAGCGGCGAGCGCTCGTCATAGACGGCCTTGTCGGCCGGGTAGGGGCCGACAAGATTGTCCAGATAGCGGCTCTCGAACTTGTGGGTATCGCGCGCCAGCGCGCCCAGGTCCGCCACGCCGTAGAAGCTGGCGCCCGCCCCGAAGACGTCGCTTTGCGACAGGGCGGCCAGCACGGTGAAGCCGCCGGCGCTGCCGCCATGGATGGCGACGCGATTCGCATCGACCCGGCCCTGGCCAGAGAGGAACCTGACCGCGGCGATGACGTCCTCGACGTCGACAATGCCCCACTCGCCGTTCAGCCGCTGGCGATAGGCGCGGCCGTAGCCGGCGGAGCCGCCATAGTCCACGTCGACGATGGCGAAGCCGCGGCTGGTCCAGAACTGGTTGGCCAGGCTGAGCGACGGCGAGGCCTTGCCGGTCGGGCCGCCATGCACCTGGACGATCAGGGGCGGTTTCTCAGCCTCGGGCGCAATGAAGTCGCCGTTGACCGGCGGATAGTAGAGGGCGTGCACAGCCAACCCGCCGGCGCTCGGAAAGGTGATCGCCTCGGCCTCTGAAATATAGCGGGGCTCGATCGCGGCCGGGGAGGGGCGGCGGATGACGCTCGACGCGCCGGTTTCGATATCCACCGTGATCACCGCGCCGGTCTGCAGGCCCGAGGCCGCCGCCATGGCCACGCTGCGGTCGTCCAACGCGTGCAGGGCGCCGATGACGGTGAAGGGCAGGGCGATCTCCCGGACCGCGCCCGCCGGCTCGATCACCACCAGATGGTCGCCATCGGCGTCGCCATAGGTCGCCACGATGCGACCGTCCGCCGTCACCACATAGTTGGACTGGCCAAGGCCCCAGAGCGGTCCGGCGAATTCCGCGTCCTTGGGCAGGATGGGTTTGGTCTCGCCGTCGCGGCGGACATAGAGGTTCCAGAAACCGCTGCGGTCGGAGATGAAATAGAGCGCCCCGTCGGCGCCCCAGCGCGGCTCCATCGCCGATTCCGCGCCGCCGCCGGCGACGACCTCGACATGGCTCAGGCCGCCCCGGCCCAGATCGGCGACATAGAGCCGGGTGTCGTCCCACGGCATGTTGGGATGGTCCCAGGCCATCCAGGCCAGGCGGCGGCCATCCGGGCTGGGGCGCGGATAGGCGACGAAATCGCTGTCGCCGAACAGCACCCGCCCTGCGTCGCCCGCCTGGCCGGAGAGCGCCACGATGGCGTTCTTCACGTCGGCGGGATCGGTGTGGTCCTCGCGCACGCAGATCAGGCCGCCGCCGGGCGCGGCGACCGCGTCGGCATAGCGGTAACCTTTGGGGGTCAGCGGCACAGGGTCTCCGCCGAACGGCTGGGCGTAGAGGAGTTGGTCGGTGAAGTTTGAAAAATAAAACGTTTCGCCGACGACGACATAGGAAGCACCGCCATATTCGTGCACGCGGGTCCGCACGCTGAAGCTGTCCGGGGTCAGCTGGCGCGCGGCGGTGGCGTCGCCGGTCATGGCCACCATCCGCCCGGCCTGGTCGGGCCGGTTCTCCAGCCAGAACAGCCGGCCGCCCTCGGTGCGCAGATCGGAGACCCCGATCGCGCCCTTGGCCAGGCTCTCGGCGGAGATGGGCGAGGCCCAGGTCCCGTAAGGCGCTTTGACAGGCGTCTCGGCCATTTTCATGAACTCCTGGAAAGGCTTAGCCGGGCGTCTTCGCCTTGCGCCACATGGGCCACAGCGTCGGCCCGTCCGGCAGCTTGATCTCGCCGGTCACCTCGAAGCCGAAGCTCTGGTAGATTGGGATGTTGGTTTCCTTGCTGGATTCCAGATAGGCGGGCATCCCCGCGGCGTCGGCCGTGGCCAGCTGCCGGCGGATCACCACGCCGCCGAAACCCTTGCCCTGCTTGGCCGGATCCGTGCCGATCGCCTGCAAATACCAGTGCGGCTCATGCGGGTGGCGCTTCTCGATAATATCCATGACCCAGGTCACGTGGCGTGCGCCGCCGAAGCCGAAGGTGCCGAGGAACTTAGCGCCGTTGGTGATGTACTGCCACCAGGGGATCTCCCACTGGCCGGGCGGCCGCCACAGCGCCGCCGCCTCGTAGCCGCTGGTGACGTCGCAGGCGCCGTAAGGAAGGCCGAGCTTGAACAGCAGCTTGAACAGCCGCGGCATCTTGGCCGCCCGCGTCGCCTCGTCCTTCAGGATGAAGCAGATCAGCGGGTCGTCGAAAAAGGCGCGGGCCAGGGTCGCGGCCAAGGGGTCGGCGTCGGCCCAAGTCGCCGCGCGCGCCAGCACGCCGGCCTCCCGCGCCGTCGAATCTACACTCATCTGCCGGCTCCTCCCATTCCCGAAAACGTGTCTAGCGGGAAGGCCGAACGATAGGAAGGCGCGGGCTTGGCGAGCGCGCCTAGCCGGTCTTCGCCCGCTCGATCCCCGCCAGCACCATGGCCCTGGCTTCGTCGGCGTCGCCCCAGCGGGCGATCTTCACCCACTTGCCGGGCTCCAGGTCCTTGTAGTGCATGAAGAAGTGCTCGATCTGCCTGACCGTGATCTCGGGCAGGTCGGTGTAGTTGGTGATGTGGTCGTAGCGCTGGGTCAGTCGGGGTCCGGGCACGCCGATCAGCTTCTCGTCGCCTCCGGCCTCATCCTGCATGATCATCACCCCGACGATGCGACAGCTCATGATCGCGCCCGGCGCGATGGCGCGGGTATTGGCGACGATAACGTCGCAGGGGTCGCCATCCTCGGACAGGGTGTGGGGGATGAAGCCGTAATTCCCCGGATAGCGCATGGCCGTATAGAGGAAGCGATCGACCATCAGGGCGCCCGAGGCCTTGTGCATCTCGTACTTGATCGGCTCGCCGCCGATGGGCACCTCGACGACCACATTCACCTCATGCGGCGGATTGGCCCCGATGGGCACGGCGTCGAGGTTCATCGCGGGGTCTCCGGCGGTTCGGGTCTGACCAAGCGGCTAGCCATGCCATAGGCTACGGCCGATGAGCGAGCCCTACGATCCCGATCTTTTCCGCGGCGCGGCGGAATATTACGCTCGTTTCCGGCCGCCCTATGCGCCGGAAGCGATCGATCACGTCATTGCGGCTTTCGACCTCGGCGGCGGCGATCGGGTGCTGGACCTGGGCTGTGGGCCGGGAACGCTGACCATCCCGTTCTCCGCGGTCGCCGCGGAGGTGGTCGCGATGGACCCCGATCCCGGCATGATCGCGGAGGGCCGTCGCCAGGCGCTGGCGGCCGGCGTGGCCAATATCGACTGGCGCAATGCCGGGTCGAGGGAGGTGGGTGCGGTCGAGGGACCGTTCAAACTGGTCGTCATGGGCCAATCTTTTCACTGGATGGACCGCGATCAAGTGCTGGGCGACCTTCACGGCCTGGTTGAGGACGGCGGCGGGATCGCCGCGATCGCGCCGGGCGAACGTCGGCCGCAGGAGGCCTGGGAAGGCGAAGCCGCGCGCGTCGTGAAACGGTACCTGGGCGAGCAGCCCTGGCATCCGCAAAGGAACCGCGAGCCCCGGCACGAACCGGCGCTGGAGCGGTCGCGGTTCGCGATCACCTCTTACGTCGAGTTTCGCTCACGCCTTACGCGCGACGTCGCCTCGATCATCGGCTGCCTCTATTCGAACTCGAGTTCGACCCGCCGACGGCTGGCCGGCCGTAAAGAGGACTTCGAAGCCGACATTCGCGAGGCGATGCTGCGGCTCAATCCCACCGGGCTTTTCCACGAGACGCTTGAGACCGGCGTGCTCATCGCCATGAAGCGCTGACCGCGACGGGCCTTTGCGCTTGGACGGCCGCTCCGCTAGGAAACGCATCCGTTTTTCGCGTGAGCCCGCCATGACCAAGAAACCCGACGGAAGCTGGGACAAGTCCAAACTGCCGAGCCGGCACGTGACCGAGGGGCCGAGCCGCGCGCCGCATCGGTCCTATTATTACGCCATGGGCCTGGGCACCCGCGAGATCAACCAGCCCTTCGTGGGCGTGGCCTCCTGCTGGAACGAGGCGGCGCCGTGCAACACCGCGCTGATGCGCCAGGCGCATGCGGTGAGCGAAGGCGTCAAGGCCGCCGGCGCGACACCGCGCGAATTCTGCACCATCACCGTGACCGACGGCATCGCCATGGGCCACGAGGGCATGAAGTCCTCGCTGGTCAGCCGCGAAGTGATCGCCGACTCCGTCGAACTGACCATCCGCGGCCACTCCTACGACGCCCTGGTGGGGGTCGCCGGCTGTGACAAGAGCCTGCCCGGCATGATGATGGCCATGCTGCGGCTGAACGTGCCCTCGGTCTTCCTCTATGGCGGCTCGATCCTGCCCGGGCGCTGGCAGGGCAAGGACGTCACCGTGGTCGATGTGTTCGAAGGCGTCGGGATGTATTCGGCCGGGCGGATGAGCCTGGACGACCTTTGCGACCTGGAACAGCATGCCTGTCCCGGCGACGGGGCCTGCGGCGGCCAGTTCACCGCCAACACCATGGCCTGCGTCTCCGAGGCCATCGGCCTGGCCCTGCCGCTCTCGGCGGCGCTGCCGGCGCCCTATGAGAGCCGCGACCAGTACGCCAGGGCCTCGGGCGAGGCGGTGGTGCGGCTGATCGAGCGCAACATCCGCCCGCGCGACATCTGCACCCGCAAGGCGTTCGAGAATGCCGCCGTCGTGGTGGCCGCGACCGGCGGCTCGACCAATGGCGGCCTGCACCTGCCGGCCATGGCGCACGAGTGCGGGGTTGAGTTCACCCTGCGCGACATGGCCGAGATCTTCACCCGCACCCCCTATCTGGCCGACCTGAAGCCCGGTGGCCGTTTCGTGGCCAAGGACATGGGCGAGGCCGGCGGCATGCCGGTGCTGCTGAAGACCCTGCTGGAAGGCGGCTTCATCCACGGTGACTGCATGACCGTGACCGGCAAGACCATGGCCGAGAACCTGGCCGACGTGAAATGGCGCGACGACCAGGTGGTCATCCGGCCGGTCTCCAATCCGCTGTCGCCAACGGGCGGCGTCGTCGGTCTCTGGGGCTCGCTCGCGCCCGACGGGGCCATCGTCAAGGTGGCCGGCATGACCTCGCACCGCGCCCATCGCGGGCCGGCGCGGGTGTTCGACGGCGAGGAGGCCTGCTTCGCCGCCGTCGAGGCCGGCGACTACAAGGACGGCGAGGTGCTGGTCATCCGCTATGAGGGGCCGCGCGGCGGCCCGGGCATGCGCGAGATGCTGTCCACCACCGCGGCGCTCTCCGGCCAGGGCCGAGGCGACAAGGTGGCCCTGATCACCGACGGCCGCTTCTCCGGCGGCACGCGCGGGCTCTGCGTCGGCCATGTGGGTCCCGAAGCCCAGGACGGCGGCCCGATCGGCCTGATCGAGAACGGCGATATCATCGCCATCGACGCCGACGCCGGCACCATCGAGCTCGAGGTGGACCCGATCGTCCTGGCCCAGCGCCGCAAGCACTGGGCGCCGCGGCAGATCGACTTCGGTTCCGGCGCCCTGTGGAAGTTCGCCCAGGGCGTCGGCCCGGCCT
Source organism: uncultured Caulobacteraceae bacterium (assembly GCA_937890965.1). Classification (GTDB taxonomy): domain Bacteria; phylum Pseudomonadota; class Alphaproteobacteria; order Caulobacterales; family Caulobacteraceae; genus Poindextera. The sequence continues at coordinate 9,973 of CALAEG010000279.1, forward strand.
ATCTGGGCGCGGTGACCCATCCCGGCTTCAAGGGCGAGCGCAAGGTTTACGCGGACATCTGAGAGGTGCTGGTTCACCGACAGGCCATAAGGGCCCTGATCCTGACCCCGGACCACCATGTACTGCTCTGCCGCATCCACACGCCCGGTGGCGGCCGAAGCTTCTGGATCGCGCCCGGCGGCGGGCTGGAGCCGGGCGAGACGCAGGAGGAGGGCCTACGCCGTGAACTCCTGGAGGAACTCGGCCTGACCGGCTTCGAGGCCGGACCGGTGGTCTGGCGGCGTCACCACACCTTCGACTGGGGCGAGCGGCGCATCTCGCAGAGGGAGGAGTACCGGGTCGTCCACACCGACCGGTTCGAGCCCGTGATGACCGATCCGGTGGAGGCCGAGGTCCTCGAATGCTTCCGTTGGTGGCCGATCGACGACCTCGACACGGCCGCCGAGCGGTTCACGCCGCTGTCGCTGGCCGATATCCTGCGGCGCTATCTGCGCGACGGCGCGCCGGCGACGCCGCCGGACGAGGAGGTGCTGGTCGATTGAGCCCGCCGCGAACGAATTGAGACAGCCTTAGGGGTTGCTGGTTAAAGTCACCCTGGGCCACGGTCGAGCTTAAGGGGGGCTGGATGGCGGCGACAGCGGACGACACGATCACCGACCTGCTCGAAGGGGCCGGTTTCGAGCAGCTTTACGGCGCGCAGATCGAGCCCGAACTGACGCGCCTGGAGACCAACCGGCGCAAGGCGTTCCGTTATTTCCTGATCATCTGGGCCGTCGGGCTGGTTCCGCTGGCGCTCGAATTCGCCGCGCATTGGGACTTTCGGTTTCTGCTGGCGACTCTGGCCGTCATCGGCATCGCCGCCTATGCGCCGCTGGCCCGCGTCGGGGACGCCAGCAAGCAGGCGGTGATCGCCACCCTGTGCGCGCCGCTGGGGGTCACCTATACCGAGCGGAAGTTCGAGCCCCCGACCTTCGATGTCTTCCTCAATCTGAACCTGCTGCCGAAGCCGTCGAGCAAGACCTTCGAGGACCATTTCGCCGGGACCCGCGGCGACTTCACCTTCGAGCTCTGCGAGGCGACGCTCACCCAGGGCTCGGGCAAGAGTGAGCACACGGTCTTCCACGGCCAGATCTTCCGGATCGGGACGCCGCGCCGCCTTCTGGGGACCACCGTGGTGCTGCGCGATTCCGGCTGGCTCGACCGCTTCGAATGCCCGTCCGGCCTGAAGAAGGTGGGCCTGGAAGACCCGGTGTTCGAGCGAGTCTTCGAGGTGTTCGGGTCCGACCAGGTCGAGGCTCGCGAGATCCTGACGCCGACCTTCATGCAGCAGCTGGTCGATCTGGAGACGGCCTATGCCGGCGAGCACATCCGCTGCGGCTTCGTGGGCGGCGATCTGCTGATCGCGGTTGAGGGGAAGGACCGGTTCGAGATCGGCTCGATGTTCTCGACCCTGGTGAACCGCGCCAGGGTCGAAGGCATCGCCAAGGACCTGGAAGCGGTGTTCCGGATGATCGACGGCTTCAAGGGCACTTGAGGACATGGCAGGACCGACCCGCGAACCGGCGGCTCAACTCGGCGAAGTGCTGTTCGAGTTCCGCCAGATCGGCGCTTCGGTGAAGGTTTCCGCCATCCATGTCGCCACCGACACCGAGGTCTGTCTGGTCGGCGCGGCCGCCGCTGGCCCATACGCGCTGCGGATGGCCGCGACCCGCAAGCTGATCTACGTGCTGGCCGCCAAGGCGGAGGGACGTGCGCCCCGCTGAGGGTTGCCCCCGACTTGAATGGCGCGTGACGAGCGCGAAACAAGGCCGACATAAGCTGGCATAAAGGCCCTGCTAGCGTCGTCCTTGAGGCTCAACCCTCGTTTCCCTCTCCTCGGGGAACGTGACGCCGGTCCGGACATCCCCCGTCTTGCGAGTGGCCGGCGTCACACCCCCAGTCTTATCGCGCAACTGTGGCGCTCGCGCCGCCGCTTCCTATCTTTAGGAAACACCGCGACGCCTGTCGCGTTAACACCATGACCGTCGGCCCTCAGTGACCCTCGGCCTCTTAGAAGGAGGTCCAGATGAAAAAGATCGTTGCAGCGCTGGCGAGCGTTTCGCTGCTGGCCGCGCCCATGGCGCTCGGCCCGACGCCCGCGATGGCGCAGCATTCCCACGGCGGCAGCGGCGGCCGTGGTTTCTCCGGTTTCAGCCATGGCGGCAGCTTCCGAGGCGGGTTCCGCGGGGGCAATCACGGTGGCTTTGGCTATCGCGGCGGCTACGGCTATCGCGGCTACGGGCCCTTCTACGCCGGCGTCTTCGGCTTGGCGCTCGGCGCGGCGATCGCCGATTCCTGGTACTACGACTATCCGGCCTATTACGGCTATTACGGCCCCTACGGCGGCCCCTATCCCGACGACTATTACGGCGCCCCGCCGCCGCCCGACGCCTATGACGACGGCGCCCCGCCGCCGCAGTACCAGTCGCCGCCGCAAGGCGCGGACCAGCCGGACCAGGCCTGCGGTTCGTGGTCGTGGAACGCGGCCCAGTCCAAGTACGACTGGGTTCCCTGCTAAGCCCTCAGTGCGCCGACTGATCTGGCGCCGGCGGCACGGTCGCGCGGTCGAAGATCGCCTGTTGGTCGGGGGTCAGGTGGCTGTAAAAACTTAGGACCGCCTGGCCCTGCCGGCGCAGGTCGGCCACATCCTGCTCCATGGTCGCGCCGATCAGTGCAATTCGCCGCGGCGTGGTCAGCGTCGGCAGCAGCTGCTGGGTGGCGCGCCGCCGGGCAGGGCCCTGCGGGTTGGCCGCAACGGCGGCGACGTAGTCGCGCCAGGCGGGCTCTTCGGCGGCGCTCAGATTCAAGCTGTCGTGAAGCCGGTTGAGCCGCTCGGCCGGCGTCTGCGTCTGGGCGAACGCGCCCGACGCCATGGCGAGGCAGAGACTAAGACCTAGAAACATGGAACGCACGGGGCCGACCTTTCTGCTTGGGTCCCCCGACGCGTCCTATTTGGCCACAGCGTCGCGCTTGCGCAACGGTCAGGCGGGGCCTGCGTCCAGATTGAGTTCGACCACCACCGGAACGTGGTCCGACGGCTTTTCCCAGCTGCGCACGTCGCGGTGGATGACGACGCTGCTCAAGCGGTCGGCGGCCTGAGGCGAGAGCAGGGCGTGGTCGATGCGGATGCCGTGGTTCCGCTGCCAGGCGCCGGCCTGATAGTCCCAGAAGGTGTAGCCGCCGGGGGCGCCGTCCACCTCCATATAGGCCTCGGTCAGGCCGAGATATTTCAGCGCCCGAAAGGCCGCGCGGGTCTCGGGCTGGAAGAGGGCGTCGCCCGCCCAGGCGGCGGGATTGTCGGCGTCCTGCGGCTCCGGAATGACGTTGTAGTCTCCCGTCAGCACCAGCCGCTCCTCCAGCGCCAAGAGCGCGCGGGCGTGGGCGTTCAGCCGCTCCATCCAGGCCAGCTTGTAGGCGAACTTCTCGGTGCCGATCGGGTTGCCATTGGGCAAGTAGATGGAGGCGACCCGGACCGGATTCGGCCCGGAAACCACCGCCTCGATATAGCGCGCATGGTCGTCACCATCGTCGCCGGGCAGGCCCTTGCGGACGTCCTCCAGCGGCGTCTTCGACAGCATGGCGACGCCATTATAGGTCTTCTGCCCATGGACGGCGACGTTGTAGCCCAGCCGCTCGAACGCCTCGGCGGGGAACTTCTCGTCGACGCACTTGATCTCCTGCAGACAGGCGACGTCGGGTTGGGCCTGCTCGAACCATTTGAGCACGGTCTCCAGGCGGGCATTGACCGAGTTGACGTTCCAGGTGGCGATGCGCATGGCCGGCAGCCTAGCCGCAGCCGCGGGCCGGATGAAGCCGCAACTGACGACGAACGTCCTCGGCAAGGCGTCAAGCGTCCGAGACTGCGGATTAAACCGGCGCCGGGGCGCGCGGCGGATGAAATCTTTATGACCGGCTTGAGCCCGGCGCCGGGCGGGCCAAGATGGGGTCCAGGTCGTCGGTCGGCGAGCGATCGGCGCTTAAGTCCTTCTTGGAGACGTGACCATGGCCGCTGCCGCAACCGATCTAAGCCCGATGAAATGGCCCAACCCGACCGAGGCGGCGATCAAGTGGGTGGATATGGCCGAGAAGGCCTGCAAGGCCTGGACCGAGGCCTGCCTGCAGATCGCTGCCACCTTCAGCACAGCGGCGCGGACCCAGGCCGAGGTTTTCGCGGCCCTGAAGACCCCCGCGGTCCCGACTCCCGAAGCTGTGGTCGAAGCGGTCATGGCGCCGGTCGAGGCCGCGATAGAGGCGGCGTCCGTGACGGTCGAGACCGTCGCCGAGGCGGTCGCCGCGCCCGTCGAAATGGCGCCCGCGCCAGTTCCTGTTCCGATGGTGGAGGCCATGGTCGAGCCGCCACCGGCGCCGGCTCCGGTGGTGAAGGCGAAGGTCGAAGCGCCGCCGGCTCCGGCGCCTGTGATGGAGGCGAAGGTCGAGCCGTCGCCAGCGCCGGCCGCGGCGCCCGTGGCGAAGGTAAGGGTTGAGCCCCTGACCGCTCCAGCGCCGGTGACGAAGGCGAAGAAGGCCGCTCCGCCCGCGCCCGCGGCCAAGGCCGCCAAGCCGGCGACGCCGAAGACCTGAGCCTTGACGGCCGCCGCCGTGGCGCGTCAGAACCCCGCCTCCGCCGCTTGGGGCGGGCGAGCGGTGCACCATGGCGTCCCGGCAGGCCGTTCTCGGCATGGATCAGGGCAGTTTCTTCTACGGCTCCGCGAAGGTGTTTGCGGGGGTCAGCTTCCTGCTGGACGACGCCAAGACCGCTCTGGTCGGTGAGAACGGCGCCGGCAAGTCGACCCTGCTCAAATGCCTGTCCGGCGAACTGGAGCTGAACCGCGGCAAGCTGATCAAGTCGCGCAACCTGCGCGTCGGATCCCTGCCACAGGACACCCCGCCAGAGCTGGCCGAGCTGAGCGTGCGCGCGGTGTTGCAGCGCTCGCTGGAGAAGATCGGGGCAGGCGACGAGGAATGGCGCATCGACGTGCTGCTGGACGAGATCGGCGTCGCGCCGGAGACTGCCGAGCAACGCTTCGGGTCGCTGTCGGGCGGCTGGCAGCGGCTGATCCTGATCGCCGGGGCGGCCCGGCTGGAGGACCCGGACATACTGGTCCTGGACGAGCCGACCAACCATCTGGACCTGGCCAATATCGCCACGCTGGAGCGCTGGCTGACGGTCGAGTTCAAGATCCCGATGCTGATCGTCAGCCACGACCGCGCCTTCCTGAACCGGGTGACCGACCGGACGCTCTTCCTGCGCTCGGACGGCATCCACGCCTTCAAGACCGGCTTTTCCCACGCCCGGGAGGAGCTGCTACGCCGCGACGCGGCCGCGGCCGTGCACAGGCGGCTGGAGGAGAAGGAGGTCAAGCGGCTGGAGCAGGCGGCGGCCCGCTACAAGGTCTGGGCGGTGAAGAACCCGCTTTTGAACAAGCGCAAGAACGCCATCGAGACCCGCGTCGCCCGGATCGAGGCCAACAAGACCCAGGTCTACCAGGCGCGCGAGCGGCGGCTGGAACTGTCCGACGGCGAGATCGAGGCCAAGGTCGCCTTGCGCGTCGCCGACCTGAAGGTGACCACGCCGGACGGCGCGCGCACCCTGATCAATATCGAGAAATTCTCCATCGCGGCCGGCGACAGGGTGGCCCTGCTGGGGGCGAACGGCGCCGGCAAATCGACCCTCTTGACCGCGCTCGCGGCCGCTTACGATCCGAAGCAGCAGCACTATGACGGCCAGGCGGCTGTGCGCTTCAACCCGGCGACCCGGCTGGTCTATTTCGACCAGGCGATGAGCGACCTGCCGTTGGACGAGTCGATCGTGGGTTACCTGACCTCGGTCGATGGCGCGACCCAGAAGGACGCCGCGCGCCTGCTGGCCCAGGCCGGCTTCGCCTTCCGTCGCATCGACGAGGCGATCGGGGTCTTGAGCCATGGCGAACGCGCCCGCCTGGCCTTCCTGCGCATGAAGCTTATGGCGCCCAACTTCTACCTGCTGGACGAGCCCACCAACCACCTGGACATCGAGGGCCAGGA
>CALAEG010000280.1 GCA_937890965.1 uncultured Caulobacteraceae bacterium
CTGAACTCCAGTCACTGACCAATCTCGTATGCCGACTTCTGCTTGAAAAAAAGACGCTCGCGGCAGGGGCCACGCGCGGAGCTTGATGCTCGAGGCCGAGCGCCTCGCCATCGACCACGGGCGCACCTTGCTCACCCTGGACACCGCCGAAGACGAAGGCGCGGCCGGCCTCTACGACGCCCTGGGCTTTCAGCGCGTCGGCGTGATCCCCGACTATGCCTTCAAGCCGCTCGGCGGCATGACCGGCACGATCATCTATTTCAAGCGGATCGGCGCGGCGGTCTGAGCCGGGCGACCTTCAGGGAAGCTGCTTAGCCAACTCGGCGATCAGGGCGGCGTTGGCCTGGGCGAAGGCGGCCTGGATGATGTCGAGCTGGGCCACGTCCTTCTGGGAGGAGATAACCGTCCTGATCCGGTGATGCTGGCCGTCCAGCTCGACCTCCATCTCGACAATATAGGGCGGGTAGGGGGTGGAGAGCTCGGACCCGTCGAACCAACCGGCGGTCATCTTGTCGCGCGAGCACTTGGCTTCCCGCGTCTGGGTCTGCGGGGCCAGCGCGCCCAGCGGTCCGTCCGGCGCGACGCCCGACTGGGATGCGGTCAGGTTGAGATAGAGGTTGTAGTGGTCGACGGTGATCGTTCGCGCACCGAGGCGATCGCCAAGGCCGCGTGCAAGATCCGCCCTCAGCCCGACGATCCGATCCAGCCGCGGCGCCGCCGGCTGCTCGCGGGCCAGGTCGTCCCCCAGGGCGTAGACCCCGAAATCACAGGACCAGATGGAGTCGGACAGGGTATGGGTGGTCTTCTCGACGTCCGGTCGCGCATCGACCAGGGTGAAGGCTGGCTCGGCCGCCGAGGCCAAGTTCGCGACCGGCAAGAGCAGGCAGAGGATCGCCGCGTGAAGACCTAGTCTGGCCATCCCGTGAACTCTTTCCCGTCTCGGCTATCCCTGTGCGTAGCCTAGCCGCCGATTCAGCTCGTCCAGCAATCGCATCGCCGCCTCGGCCAGCACGGTGCCCGGTTGAAAGACCGCTGCGACGCCTTCCGCTTCCAGGGCGGCCAGGTCTTCGTCGGGGATGACGCCGCCGACCACCAGCATGATGTCCTCGCGATCCAGGCGCTGGAGTTCAGCCTTCAGTTCCGGGACCAGGGTCAGGTGGCCGGCGGCGAGCGAAGAGACGCCCAGCACGTGGACGTCGGTGCGGGCGGCTTCGGCGGCGGCCTCGGCGGGGGTGGCGAAGAGCGGGCCGACATCGACATCGAAGCCAAGGTCGGCGAAGCCGGTGGCGATCACCTTCTGGCCGCGATCATGGCCGTCCTGGCCGAGCTTGGCGATCAGGATCGAGGGCGGTCGGCCGTCGGCGGCGGTGAAGGCTTCGACCATGGCCTTGGCCCGGGCGATCTTGGCGTCCGGACCGGCTTCCGCCGCATAGACATCGCGCAGCAGGCGGATTTCGGCGCTGTGACGGCCGAAAGCCTTCTCAAGCGCCAGGCTGATCTCGCCCACCGTCGCCTTGGCGCGGGCGGCGTCGACGGAAAGCGCCAGCAGGTTGGCATCGCCGCGCGCGCCGTTGGTCAGGGCGTTAAGCGCCGCCTCGACCGCGGCTGGATCGCGCTCGGCGCGCAGCTGGGCCAGCCGCGCGATCTGGTTGGCGCGCACCTGGGCGTTGTCGACCTTGAGCGTGGCGATGGGCTCGGCGGTGTTGGTGCGGTAGCGGTTGACGCCGACCAGGCTCTGGCGGCCGGAATCGATGCGCGCCTGGGTGCGGGCGGCGGCCTCCTCGATGCGCAGCTTGGGCAGACCCTGTTCGATGGCCTTGGCCATGCCGCCGAGCGCCTCGACCTCAGCGATATGGATCCGGGCCCGGGCGGCGAGGTCGGCGGTCAGCCGCTCGACATAGTAGGAGCCCCCCCAGGGGTCGATTGTGTCGGTCTGGCCGGTTTCGAGCTGCAGGACGAGCTGGGTGTTGCGCGCGATGCGGGCGGAAAAGTCCGTTGGCAGAGCAATCGCCTCGTCAAGCGAGTTTGTGTGCAGGCTCTGGGTCTGGCCGCTGACCGCGGCAAGCGCCTCAATTGCCGTGCGCGGCACGTTGGTGAAGACGTCCTGAGCGGCCAGGGACCAGCCGCTGGTCTGGGTGTGGGCGCGCAGCATCAGCGAGCGCGCGTCCTTGGGATGGAAATTCGCCTGCATCAGCTCGGCCCAGAGAAGGCGCGCGGCGCGCTGCTTGGCGATCTCCATGAAGGCGTTCATGCCAGCGTTCCAGAAGAAGGACAGTCGCGGCGCGAAGGCGTCCACGTCCAGCCCGGCGGCGACCCCGGCGCGCACGTAGTCGATCCCGTCGGCCAGGGTGTAGGCCAGCTCCAGGTCGAGCGAGGCGCCCGCCTCCTGCATGTGGTAGCCCGAGACGCTGATCCAGTTGAAGCGCGGCATCTCCTTGGCCGTGTAGGCGTTGATGTCGGTGACGATGCGCAGGGAGGGCGTGGGCGGATAGATGTAGGTGTTCCGCACCATGAACTCTTTCAGCACATCGTTCTGGATCGTGCCGGCGAGTTTGGCGGGTGGGACGCCCTGTTCCTCCGCGGCGATGATGTAGAGGGCCATGATCGGCAGCACCGCGCCGTTCATGGTCATCGACACGCTCATCTCGTCGAGCGGGATGCCCGAGAACAGGATGCGCATGTCGAGAATGCAGTCGATGGCCACGCCCGCCATGCCGACATCGCCGGCGACGCGCGGATGGTCGGAGTCGTAGCCCCGGTGCGTCGCCAGGTCGAACGCCACAGACAGGCCCTTCTGTCCGGCGGCCAGGTTGCGCCGATAGAAGGCGTTGGACTCCTCGGCGGTGGAAAACCCCGCATACTGACGAATGGTCCAGGGATTGGTCGCGTACATGGTCGGGTACGGGCCGCGCACGAAGGGCGAGAGGCCCGGATAGGATTGCGGGAAGTCCAGGTCGGCGATGTCGGCGGCGGAATAGGACGGTTTGACCGAAATCCCCTCAGGCGTCTCCCAACTGGGGGGCCCTTCTCCCCCTGCGGGAGAAGGTGTCGGCGAAGCCGACGGATGAGGGGTCTTGCTCCGTTCGGGGCTTAGGGTGGCGGCCGTTGCTGAGCCGCCGCGCGACCCCTCATCCGACCCCCTGCGGGGCCCACCTTCTCCCGCAAGGGGAGAAGGGGCTTTAAGCGCGACCTCGGCAAAGTCCGGAAATTGGCTCATGGCGCCACCGCTGGGCAGGTGCTGTCGGGGCCGGGGAGCCTGGGCGAAGGCGCCTCGATGGCGAAGTCGGCGCCGCTCACGATCTCCACCACCGACGGGGCATCGTTGGCGTTAGGGAAGACGGTGACGCCGACCTGTGCGCTTTCGGCGCCGCGCTGCTTCGCCACCACCCCGGCTTCCAGCGCGCGCACCAGCCCGCCGGCCGCTTCGATGGCCTGGAACGAGGCCCAGCCGGCGTGGGCGATCTGGTCGGTGAGGGATTCGATGAACCAGGCGCCGCGGCCGGGGTCGGCGACGGCGCCGACATGGGCCTCTTCCACCAGGACCAGTTGCGCGTTGCGCGATTGCCGGCGGGCGAAGGCGGTGGGCAGGCCGAGCGGGTCGGTGAAAGCGCCCAGGACCACCGCGTCCGCGCCGCCGGTGGCCGCACCGAAGCCGGCTATGGTCAGGCGCAGCATGTTGGTCCAGACGTCCTGGGCGGCCAGCATGCGCCTGGACGAGCGCGCCTCGATCCGCGCCGGGGCCTCGACGCCGCAGGCTTGCACGATCCGGGCCCAGACGATGCGGGCGGCGCGCAGCTTGGCGATGGTCCTGAAATACTGAGCGTCGGCCGAGAGGCCGAGCGTGATGCGGGCGAAGGCCTCGTCAAGGCTCATCCCCGCGCCCGCCAGGGCCTTGGCGTAGGCGAGCGCGCTGGCGGCCATGAAGCCGAGTTCGTCGGCCGCCCCGCCGCCGGCCTCGTGCACCACCCGGCCGCTGGCGAGAAACAGGCTGGCCTTGGGATAGGTGGCGCTGAGCCGCGCTCCGGTATTGGCCCCGGCGATCAGGTGCGCCTCGATGGGGCCGGGGCTGCGGCCGGCCTCGGCGAAGGCGCCGAGCGGGTCGAGGTGAAACATCAGCTGGGCGGTCGGCGAGGACTTGGCCGCGTCCGCCAGCCAATCGGCGGCCTGGACGCCCAGAAAGCCTGCGTCGATGCCAACTGGGGCCAGTTCCAGGATGACGCCGTCCAGCGCCCGCGCCAGGCCCTCGGCCGAGCCGATCGCGACGCCGGCTTCACCGCTCGGATCGATGCGGACCAGGACCGAAGCCGCGCCGCCGTCCAGGTCGGTCAGGATCTCGGCATTGGCGGCGTCGGGGCTGGGATGAGCCGTCGCCGTGCGCAGATCCCACGGCCGCTCGTCGTCGCGGGGATTGAACCGCAGCTGAGCGGCTGGCGGCGAATCTTCGTCCGTGTACAGCGGCGCGATGGTCAGCCCGTCGGCGGTGCGCCGCGTCAGGCTGGCGAAATCCTTGTCCTTCAGGGTGCGCTGGACCAGGGCCAGCCAGTCCTGGCGCGTCGCGGCCGCTGCGTCGTCGGCCATGTCAGGCGAACTCCACAAGCACGTCGTCGGCGGCGACGCTGTCGCCGGCCGTGGCGTTCACCGCCTTGACCACCCCTTCGCGCTCGGCGCGGATGATGTTCTGCATCTTCATCGCCTCGATGATGCAGACCACCTCGCCCTCGCGCACGGTCTGGCCAGCGACGGCCTCCATGGTCACCACCAGGCCCGGCATGGGCGAGACCACCAGCTTGGAAGTGTCGGCCTTGACCTTCTCCGGCAGGCGCTCGTGCATGGCCGCCGACAGCGGCGTTAGCACCAGGACCCGGGCGCGCGCCGCGCGATGGCGGATGATAAAGCCTTCGTCCGCCTGTTCGATCGTGGCGGTGAAGGCGCGACCGTCCAACTGGCCACGGAACAGCGACCGGCCCGGTCGCCAGTCGACATCGGTCAGGGTGAGCGCGCGGTCTTCATCCGGCAGGGTGACGACCAGCCCGTCCTCGATGTCGGCCAGGACGACGGGACGCTTGGCCTTGTCGATGGCCACCACCCATTCTGTGCGGGTCAGCGGCCCGGCCAGGCCATTGCCCTGCCGCCGGGCGCGGGCCGCCAGCAGCCGGTGCATGTAGGCGCCGGCCGCGGTCATCAGGTCGGCCTGAAAATGGGTCGGGGCGACCCAGTGGAAGCCCTCGGGAAATTCGTCGGGAATGTAGTTGGTGGAGATGACGCCGGAGCGATAGCGGTCCTGGTCCATCACCGCGGCCAGGAAGGCCAGGTTCTGGCTTGGCCCCTCGATGTGGAAGTCCTCAAGCGCCCGACCCATGCCGTCGATGGCCTCAAGCCGGGTCTCCGCCCAGGTCGACAGCTTGGCGATCATCGGGTCGTAGAACATCGAGATCTCGTCGCCCTCGCGCACGCCGGCGTCGTTGCGCACGATGTAGCCGCCAGCGTCGCCCTCGACGGGCGCCTCATAGCGCACCAGCCGACCGATCGACGGCAGGAAGCGCCGCAAGGGGTCCTCGGCATAGACCCGGCTCTCGATCGCCCAGCCCTTGATGGCCAGGTCGTCTTGCGTGAAGCCCAGCGGCTCGCCGGCGGCGACGCGGATCATCTGCTCGACCAGGTCGATGCCGGTGACCAGTTCGGTCACCGGATGCTCGACCTGCAGGCGGGTGTTCATTTCCAGGAAGTAGAAGCTCTGGTCCTGGCCGGCGACGAACTCGACCGTGCCGGCGGAATTGTAGTTGACCGCCTTGGCCAGGGCGACGGCCTGGGCGCCCATGGCCGCGCGGGTCTCCGCGTCGAGCAGCGGCGACGGCGCCTCTTCGATCACCTTCTGATTACGCCGCTGGATGGAGCATTCGCGCTCGAACAGATGGACCACGTGGCCATGGGCGTCGCCCAGCACCTGGATCTCAACGTGGCGCGGGCTCTCGATGAACTTCTCGATGAAGATGCGGTCGTCGCCGAAGGCGGCCTTGGCCTCGGCGCGCACCGCCGCGAACCCTTCCTCGACGTCGCGGTCGTTCCAGGCGACGCGGATGCCCTTGCCGCCGCCGCCGGCCGAGGCCTTGATCATCACCGGATAGCCGATCTCGTGGGAGACCTTGGCGGCCTGGGCGCCGTCGGCGATCTCGCCAACATGGCCGGGCACCACCGAGACGCCGGCGGCGGTGGCGAACCGCTTGGAGGCGATCTTGTCGCCCATGGCGTCGATGGCGTCCGGATTGGGACCGATGAAGACGATGCCGGCCGCAGCGCAGGCGCGGGCGAAGCCGGCGTTTTCGGACAGGAAGCCAAAGCCCGGATGGATGGCCTGGGCGTGGGTCGCCTCGGCCGCGGCGATGATCTTCTCGGCGACCAGATAGGACTCGGCGGCGGGCGCGGGGCCGATGGCCACCGTCTGGTCGGCCATTTCGACGGCCAGGCTGTCGGCGTCGGCTTCGGAATAGACCACCACCGTGGCTATCCCCATCCGCCGGGCGGTCTTGATGATGCGGACCGCGACTTCGCCGCGGTTGGCGATCAGGATTTTAGAAAACATGCGCGCGGACCGCCTCCCAATGGCTTCCGCGACTTATAAGCTAATCGCGGTCTTGGCCAGATTGACCCTGGGTCTGGCCTGTGGCGTGCTCACGAGAGCAACCCTCGAAGGCCCGCCATGATCACCCTCTATGAACACCCGCTGTCGCCCTATGCCCAGAAGGTCAAAATCGCCCTGCGCGAGAAGGGGCTGGAGTTCGAGGCTCTGTCCCCGGGCGGCCTGGGCGCCGGCGGCGTTCAGGGCGACTTCGCCAAGGTGAGCCCGCGCGGCGAGGTGCCGGCGCTGGTCGACGGCGAGACAGCCATCTTCGATTCGACCATCATCCTGGAATATCTCGAGGACAAATGGCCCTCGCCCGCCATGTTGCCCAAGGACGCCGCCGAGCGGGCGCGGGTGCGCATGCTGGAAGAGGTGATGGACACCCATTTCGAGGCGATCAACTGGGGCCTGGCCGAGTTGAACTGGTTTCGCCGCGCCGAGGGCGAACTGGCCGAAACCCTGCGCGCCAATGCGAAATCCCAGACAGAGGGCTTCTTCACCTGGCTGGAGGATCAGCTGGGGACCAGGACTTGGTTCAACGGCGAAAGCTTCGGCTGGGGCGACCTTTCCGTGGTTCCTTACGTGAACGGCTCGCTGGGCGTCGGCCATCCGCCGGCCAGAGGCTCGAAACTGTCGGCATGGCTGGAGCGAGCCAATGCCCGCGCCTCGGTGGCCAAGACCATTGAGGAAATGGCCGCGCCGCGCCTGCCGATGACCGACGCGGCCAGCTTGGTGGAGCAGGGCCTGTTCAAGCGCGAATACCGCGACCACCGGCTGGAATGGATGATCAAGTCCGGCGGGCTGGAGGTGGTGGTCAAGGGCCTGGAGCGCGACAACATCCGCTTCAGCCCCAATTTCGGTTAGGCTGCGCGCCAGCAACACCGGTCAAGACAGGCCACGGCGCTGGCGTCATGGTGCGGGCATGACCGATCTGGCTTCAGCGGTAGCGCCGATCAACGATCCGCTGGAGCGGGCGCGGCTGCATATCGACGCCAAGCTGTTCGAGCCGCTGACTCTGGGCCAGCTTGCCGAGGCCGCCGGGCTTTCGGCCTATCATTTCACGCGTCAGTTCGGGGCGCGGTTCGGCGACAGCCCCATGGCCTATGTGCGGGCGCGACGGTTGGCGGCTGCCGCCGATCGGTTATGCGGCGACGCCTCGCCCACCCTGATCGACCTGGCCTTCGACTGCGGCTTTGACAGTCAGGAGGGCTTCACACGCGCCTTCAAGCGCGTCTTCGGCGTGCCGCCCGGCCGGTATCGCCGCGCGATCAACCAAGCCAATCCATCGCAGGGATTCCTCATGCATAAAGCCGCCGACGTCCGCATCCAGCTCAGCCAGACGCCCCAGCCGGTCCGCAAGGGGCGATTACGCATCGCCGGCTTCGCCGCCGCCTTCAACGAGACCGACAAGGCCGGCATTCCCAAGCTCTGGGATCGGCTGGTGGAACGGATGCCGTTCGAGGGCGGCCTTGGCGAGACCTTCGGCGTCTGCTCGGCCGCAGCCCCGGGGTCCGAGCCCGGCGCCATGCGCTACATGGCCGGCGTACACCTCGCCGCCGACGCGCCCGCGCCCGAGGGACTGGAGATCGTCGATCTGCCCCCGCAGACCTATCTGATCTTTCGCCAGGTCATGGACGGCGGCCCGCTGCAGCCGCAGATGCTGGCCGCGGCCAGGGAGATCTGGGGCGAACGGGTGCCCAAGTCCGGTCACCGCCTGGCCCAGGCGCCTGACCTGGAATTCTATCCCGCCGACTCCACCCCCGACCAGGCCGGCGCCTGGGTGGAATGGTGGGTGCCGGTGGAAGACTAGGGCGCGTACGGCCCCAGGGCTTCGAACAGCGGCCCCAAATGCCGTTCGTAGCGGCGCCAGCGCTGCAGCGAGGAGGTGAAGATGGGCTGCCGCACCTGGGCGACGCTGGCGGTGCGCACCGGCCGATTGGTGCGGTGGAAGTTGAGGCAGGCGGGGTCCCAATCGAGGCCGCACGCCTCGGTGACCAGCCAGCGGATCTGACGCCCCGGGTCTTCGACCAGCGCCTCATGGCTGACGTCGATAACCCGGCCGGGCAGGACGGCGCGCCAATGGTCCATCACCGCGCGATAGCCGACATATTCCGCGCCGATCTGGCCGAGGTCGTAGAGGGTCTCGTTGCCCTGGCCGAACAGCTGGCGATAACAGGCCAGGCCGGTGTCCACGGGATCGCGCACGCTGTGCAGGATGACCGCGCGCGGAAACATCAGATGGATCATACCGACGTGGAGGAAGCTCTCCAGGGTCTTGTCGACCGGCCGCGCGCCGGGCTTCCAGCCGCGAGCGCGCAAGTCGGCCAGATAGTCTTGGGCCAGGTCGCGAAAATAGCTCCCAGCCTTCGGCTGTGCGGGATCGTAGGCGCCGCGCCGCTGCAACACCTCGGCAAGGGCGGGGCTCTCGCCAAGGCCCTGGACGGCAGGGTGGCTGGACAGGATCTGCTCGATCAGGGTCGAGCCGGAGCGCGGCATGCCGACGATGAAGATCGGCCGCGCCGTGGTGAGGCCGCCGCCCCGATGCGCGGCGATGAAGGCCGGCGTGAACAGGGCCTGGACGCGCGCCGCCGATTGGGCGTGGTCGCGGGCCACGGCCTTGGGGTGCGCGGCCGGTCCCGCGGGTCCGTTCGCGGCGGCCAGGAGCATCTCGTATTTGAGCCGGTTGCCGGTTGCGAAGGCGGCGAAGGCGGCCTCGTCCAACCCGCGCGCCTCCAGCACCTCACCCAGCGCGAAGAGCAGGCCGGTGCGGACCTCGGCCTCGACGCCTGAGTCCGCCGCCGCGCGCCGCAGGGCCTCGAGTTCGGCGTCGGTGATGGCCGCGGGTTTCAGCAGCGCTACGCCGGTCAGGGCGCGAAGGGCGGTGGCTGGCTCGGCCATCAGGGTACGGTAGCGCTCGATCGCCTCATCCGTCCGCCCAAGGATGGTCAGCGCCGCCGTCAGGTTGAAGGCGGTCTCCACGGCGCCCGGGCGAAGGGCGAGCGCGTGGGCGTAGGCCGTGGCGGCTTGCGGCCAGAGCCCAAGGGTCTGGCAGACAAAGCCGAGATTGTGCTGGGCGGTGAACAGGCCGGGTTCGCGGCGGACCACGCCCTTCAGCCGCTCGAAGGCGCGGGTCAGACGGCCAAGGCGAATATCGATGACCGCCAGCGAATAGGGCGCCCGGATGTCGCCCGGATTGCGCGCCTCGACGGCTTCATAGGCGCGGGCCGCCTCGTCCAGCCGGCCGGCGGCATAGTGGGCGCCGGCGGCGTCGAGCCGCTCGGCGACCTCGGTGGGCGAGAATGCCGCCGCCGCTTTCGGTCGCCTGGACGCCCAGCCGCCCGGGCGGTTCGATGCCGTCATGCCTGTCCCTGACTTGCGCGCGGCCCTTAGTCCTAAAGGAAAATCCGGCCCTCATGAACCGAAACGCGCTTTTGATCCGCCCGTGGGGGCCAAGCGCGGTCCGATGTGATAACGCCGGCGCCTCGCCGACAGGAAAAGGACCGGGTCAGATCCATGACGTCATCCACTATCGCCATGCCGCGAAACGACTGGACCCGGGGCGAGGTCGAGGCCCTGTTCGACCTGCCCTTCGCCGAACTCGTCTTCATGGCCGCGAGCGTCCACCGGGCCTGGTTCGAGCCGAGCGAGATCCAGTTTTCCCAGCTGCTCTCGGTGAAGACCGGCGGCTGTGTCGAGGACTGCGGCTATTGCAGCCAGTCGGCGCATTTCGACACCGGGCTGAAAGCGACCAGGCTGATGGAGCCGGATGCGGTCATCGCCCAGGCCGCCCAGGCCAAGGCCGGCGGCGCGCAGCGGTTCTGCATGGGCGCCGCCTGGCGCGACCTGAAGGACCGCGACCTGCCCAAGCTGGAAGCCATGATCGCGGGCGTCAAGGCGCTGGGCCTGGAGACCTGCGCGACGCTCGGCATGCTCGAGCCGCACCAGGCCGTGGCCCTGCGCGCCGCGGGCCTCGACTATTACAATCACAATCTGGACACCGCGCCGGAGGACTACGGCCGCGTCATCTCCACCCGCACCTATCAGGACCGGCTCGACACGCTGGAACACGTCCGGGCGGCGGGGATGAGCGTCTGCTGCGGCGGCATCGTCGGCATGGGTGAAACCCGCCAGGCGCGGGCCAGGCTGCTGCACGCGCTGGCCACCTTTGCCCGCGCATCCGGAGTCGCTGCCGGTCAATGCGTTGGTGCCGATTCCCGGAACGCCATTGGGCGACAGCCCGCCGCTGGATGGGCTGGAGTTCGTGCGCACGGTGGCCGTTGCACGGATCGTCTGCCCCAAATCGGTGGTGCGGCTCTCCGCCGGTCGCGACGGCATGAGCCGCGAG
This sequence comes from uncultured Caulobacteraceae bacterium, assembly GCA_937890965.1. Taxonomy (GTDB): domain Bacteria; phylum Pseudomonadota; class Alphaproteobacteria; order Caulobacterales; family Caulobacteraceae; genus Poindextera. The sequence continues at coordinate 10,965 of CALAEG010000280.1, forward strand.
CTGCAGGCGCTCTGCTTCCTGGCCGGCGCCAATTCGATGTTCGTCGGCGGCAAGCTCCTGACCACCGCCCTGCCTGGCCAGGACGAGGACACGCAGCTGCTAGCCGACCTGGGCATGCGGCCGATGGGCGCCGAGGTCAGCCTCGCGAGCTAGCGGCCAATAGAAAGGGGCCGGGCGATGCGATCGTCCGGCCCCGATTTCCGCTCCGGCGCACCGGCCGGGGCGCGTCGAATCCTAGTGGAAGCGGACCTGAAGTTCGCCGCCGACAGTCAGCGGGAAGGTCAGGCTCTTATTGGCGATGAGATCGTAGGGCTGACCGGCCGGCGATAGCCGGGCGGGCGTGACGATGTCGTAGCCAGTCTCATTGCCGATATTGTTGACGAAGGCGCTGAGATTGTAGCGGTTTTTGGCGTCATCCCATTCGACGCGGAAATTGGCCGTCGTATAGGCGGGGGCCATGGCCTGCGGGATGTTGAAGACCGAGCCGTAGGTCTTGTCCTTCCAGACGAAGGACGCCGACAGGATCAGGTTTCCGGGGTCGAAGTTCAACGTGTAGAGCGCGTTCAGCGAAATCTTGTTCGCCGGCGTTTCCGGCAGGCTCGATCCGACCAGATTGACCAGCTGGACTCCGCCCGCCGCGGCTGGGCAACCCGCGATCTTGGAGCCCGGGAGGATGGCCAGCGGGTCGACCGTGTCTTCGACGCAGGTGTTGTTCATGCTGGCGATCTTCGCGCTCAGATAGGTGTACTCGGCCGTGAAGACCACGGGCTGGAACGGGTGCCAATTGGCTTCCAACTCCACTCCATAGGTGTGGACGGACGGGATGTTGAACACGTCGCTGAACAGAACGCCGGTGGAGTTCTGGATGGTCAGGGGCTGCTGGTCGTTCTGGTAGTTGTAGAAAAAGGCCGCGGCGTTGATCTGGAAGACCGAGCCCCAGCTCTTCTTCAAGCCGCCTTCGATGGAGTCGACATATTCAGGCGCGGTTTCCGGGAAGGCCGCGACCTGACCGCCGTTGAAGCCGCCTGTCTTATAGCCTCGGGCGTATTTCAAATAGGTCAGGGTGCTTGAATCGGGTTGCCAGGTGAGGGTCGCTTCGCCGGTGACGGCGTTCCAGCTGGCGCCGAGCGTGCGGACTTCAAAGCCGGTGGCCGCATTGTAGAAACCGACCCCGCTGCCGGGATAGGGCTTGCCGGTGGCCGGATTGATCGGGCTGACCGCGAACG
>CALAEG010000281.1 GCA_937890965.1 uncultured Caulobacteraceae bacterium
AGACCCGCGCCTCGGGCGACCCCTATTTCGCCCACCGGATCGAGGTCGCCGGCATCCTCACCGAGTATCGGCTGGACACCGCCTCGATCGTCACCGCGCTCCTGCACGACGTCATCGAGGATACGCCGGTCAGCCGCGAGGATATCGAGGGCCTGTTCGGTTCGGAAATCGCCGAGCTGGTCGAGGGGGTCACCAAGCTGTCGCGGCTGGAGCTGACCGCCGGCGAACACACCCGCCAGGCCGAGAACCTGCGCAAGTTCATCCTGGCCATCTCCAAGGACGTGCGCGTCCTGATGGTCAAGCTGGCCGACCGGCTGCACAATATGCGCACCCTCAGCTTCATACCCGAGCAGGCCAGGCGTGAGCGCATCGCGCGCGAAACCATTGACATCTACGCGCCCCTGGCCCGCTCGATCGGCTGTCACCGCATCTGCACCGAACTGGAGGAGCTAGCCTTCCAGCATCTCAATCCGATCGCCCGCGGGGCCATTGTGCGGCGGCTGGAGACCCTGCGCGGCAGCCAGGGCGAGGCGGTGGCGGTCGTCAGTGGCGAGATCGCCGCAAAACTGGAGGCGCAGGGCCTGCCGGCGCGGGTCTATGGCCGCGAAAAGCATCCCTATTCGATCTGGCGCAAGCTGCAGCGCAAGTCGATCAGCTTCTATCAGCTGTCCGACATCTATGCCTTCCGAGTCATCCTCGACACCGAGGAGGACTGCTACCGCGCGCTGGGCGTCATCCACCGTGCCTGGCCGTGTGTTCCAGAGCGGTTCAAGGACTTCATATCGACGCCCAAGCGCAACAACTACCGCTCGATCCACACCACGGTGATGGGTCCGCGCGGCATGCGCATCGAGATGCAGATCCGCACCGAGGCGATGGATCGGGTCGCCGAGGACGGCGTCGCCGCCCACTGGCGCTACAAGGACACCTCCTACGGCTTCGACCCCGAGGCCATGGAAGCCGCCGGCGGTCGCGATCCGCTGGTCAATCTGCGCCACCTGGTCCAGGTGCTCGAACACGGCGGCGACGCCGAGGACCTGGTCGAGCACGCCAAGTTGGAAATGTTCGTCGACCAGGTGTTCGTCTTCACGCCCAAGGGCCGGCTGATCAGCCTGCCGCGCGGCGCCATGCCGCTCGACTTCGCCTATGCGGTCCATTCCGACGTCGGCGACACCACCGTCGGCGTCAAGATCAACGGTGAGCTTCGCCCCTTGCGCAACCCGCTGACCAATGGCGACGTGGTCGAGGTGATCCGCGGCGCGACGCCGACCGCGCATCCGGAATGGCGCTCGCTGGCCATCACCGGCCGCGCCCGTTCGGCCATCCGCCGCCACATCCGCCAGACCGAGAAGGAGGAGTTCGTCCGTCTCGGTCGCGCCTCCATCGACCAGACCCTCGAACGCGCCGGCAAGACCCGCGGCTCCGTCTCCCTCCGCCCGGCGCTCGATCGCTTCGGCGTCGCCACCGAGGACGAGCTGTTCGACGCCATCGGTCGCGGACGCGTGACGCCGGCCCAGGCGCTGGACTCGCTCTTTCCCGGCATGAAGGAGAGCGAAAAGGCCTCCGCGGCGGCGCGCCGGCGGATCGAGGACGGGGTGGGCGCCAGGCTCTATGTGCGCGGCGGCGGCCTGACGCCCGGGGTTTCGCTGCATTTCGGCGAGTGCTGCAATCCCGTGCCCGGCGACCGCATCGTCGGCATTCTGGACCCTGCCGGCTCAGGCCTGACGGTGCATGCGATCGACTGTTCGCGTCTGGCGGAGTTCGAGGATCGCGACGACCTCTGGCGCGATCTGCAATGGACGCCCCAGGCCGAGGCCAATACCGTCACCCAGACCCGGCTGACCGCGACCATCCGCAATGCGCCCGGCGTGCTTGGCCAGGCCTGCACCATCATCGGCGAGGCCGGCGGCAATATTGTCGGCCTGCGCATGGACCACCGTCAGTCCGACTTCTTCGACGTCGACATCGACCTCGAGGTCCGCGACGCCCGCCACCTGACCAATATCGCCGCGGCGCTGCGCGCCTGCCCGCCGATCGAGACGGTGGAGCGGGCGAGGGGATAGGGGGCGCCTTTTCCGCCGTGCCCGAACGCGCTATCGACCCACCTCATGACAAACGACGACGTCCTCGCTGAATTCAAGGCTTCCGGCGCGCTGCGGGAGGGGCATTTCATCCTCTCGTCCGGCCTGCACTCGGGGGTCTTCCTGCAGAAGAACCTGGTCTTCATGCATCCGGACCGCTGCGAGCGCCTCTGCGCCGCGCTGGCGGCGAAGATCCGCGACCAGGTGGGCGAGGTGGATGTCTGCGTCTCGCCGGCCGTCGGCGGCATCATTCCCGGCTACGAGACCGCGCGGCAGCTGGGCGTGCCCTCGATCTATGTCGAGCGCGAAGGCGGGGTGTTCAAGTTTCGCCGCGCGTTTTCGCTGCCGCCCGGGGCGCGCATCGCCATGGTCGAGGACATCGTCTCGACGGGCTTGTCTTCGCGCGAGTGCGTGGAGGCCATCCAGGCGGCGGGCGGCAATGTCGTCTGCGCCGCCTGCATCGTCGATCGCTCGGGCGGGCGGGCGCAATCCGGCGTACCGATGGTGGCGCTGGCGACGCTGGACGTGCCGGCCTATGCGGCCGACGCCCTGCCGCCCGAACTCGCCGCCTTGCCGGCGGAAGACCCTGGCAGCCGGAGGCTGAACGCGTGAGCAGACTTAGACTGGGCGTCAATATCGACCATGTGGCGACCATCCGGAACGCGCGCGGCGAAACCTATCCCGATCCGGTCCGCGCCGCCGAGGTCGCCATCGCCGCCGGCGCCGACGGCATCACCGCCCACCTGCGCGAAGACCGCCGCCACATCTCCGATTCCGACATCGACTCGCTGGACGCCCTGACCAAGCGGCGCGGACGGCCGCTCAACTTCGAAATGGCCGTCACCGACGAGATGCTGGCCATTGCGTTGCGCCACAAGCCGCGCGCCGCCTGCCTGGTGCCCGAACGGCGCGAGGAGGTGACCACCGAGGGCGGCCTGAATGTCGCCGGCGAGCACAATCGCGTCGCCCCGGTGGTGGCCCAACTGAAGCAGGCCGGCATCCGGGTCTCGCTGTTCATCGAGCCGGACCCGCGCCAGATCGCCGCCGCCGCCTCGGTCGGCACCCAGGTGGTCGAACTGCACACCGGCGCCTATTGCATGGCCGTGCGCGAGCGGCGGCCCGAGGCCGAGCCGCTCTATCGCCGCCTGCGCGAGGGCGCGGCCCAGGCCGCCGCGCTGGGTCTGGAGGTGCATGCGGGCCATGGCATCGACTACGAGACGGTCGGCGCCATCGCAGCCATCCCCGAGATCGCCGAGCTCAATATTGGCCACTTCCTGATCGGCGAAGCCATCTTCACCGGCCTCGATGCCGCCATCCGGCGCATGCGCGCGCTGATGGACACCGCGCGCGACGAGGCGGCGGCTTGATCATCGGCGTCGGCTCGGACCTGACCGACATCCGGCGTGTCGAAAAGACGCTGTCGCGGTTCGGCGACCGTTTCATCACGCGGATCTTCACCGAGGTCGAGCGGACGCGCTCGGAGCGCAAGCAGGATCGCGCCGCAAGCTACGCCAAACGCTTCGCCGCCAAGGAGGCCTGCGCCAAGGCGCTGGGCACCGGACTGAAGCGCGGGGTCTTCTGGCGCGACATGGGGGTGGTCAATCTGCGCTCAGGCCAACCGACCATGGCCTTGACCGGCGGCGCGGCGGCCCGGCTGGCTGAGATGCTGCCGCCCGGCATGCGCGGCGCCATCCATCTCAGCCTCACCGACGACCACCCCTACGCCCAGGCCTTCGTGATCATCGAGGCGCTGGGCGCGGTAGAGCCGGAGCTTCCCGTTCGCCCGTCAGCCCGGGCCGCGGCCAGGCCATGACCGCCGACGCCCTTCGCTCGCGCCCGGCCAAACGGGGCAAGACCAACCTGATCGGGGAGGCCGCCCTGATCATGGTCTTCGTGCTCGTCTTCCTGGTGCTGCGCAGCTTCATCTTCCAGCCCTTCACCATCCCGTCGGCTTCGGACGAGCCCAACTTCCTGCAGGGCGACTACATCATCGTCTCCAAGTGGAGTTATGGCTGGAGCAAGCACTCGTTTCCGTTCAGCCCGCCGCTGTTTTCGGGCCGCGTCTTCTTCAACGCGCCACAGCGGGGCGATGTGGTGGTCTTCAAACTGCCGCGCGCCCTGGATGGCCGCGTCGACTACATCAAACGCCTGGTCGGCCTGCCCGGCGACCGCATCCAGGTGAAGAACGGCGTGGTCTATATCAACGGCAAGCCGATCCCGCGCACCCAGCTCGCGCCCGGCATGGGCGATGTCCAGGCCGGCTATGCGCCGGTGCAGCGCTACATGGAGACAGCCTCGAACGGCCGGCGATACATCATCCAACAGGACGGCCAGGACGGCCCCGCCGACAATACCGGCGTCTATGTGGTGCCGCCGCACTGCTATTTCATGATGGGCGACAATCGCGACAACTCGCTGGACAGCCGCTTCGACCCGGTCATGCCGGCAGGTGCGTCGGGTCCGGCGACTTGCGGTTGGGATGCATCGGTCAACCAGTACCTGCCGGCGGAGCCCGGGGTCGGCTTCGTGCCGGAGGAGAACCTGGTCGGCAAGGCGGTGCTCGTGCTGTTCTCGTGGAGTCCCGATGGCCCCGACGGCGAGCGCCGGATCCTCGGCCTGCGCACCAACCGCTTTGCCCGGCCCGTAGGTTGAGCGCGACCCGCCTTGCTTGCGCCTAATCCAACGTCTAGCTAGGCGCTCGACGCCGCGCCCGGCCCCGCCCAAGAGATCCGCCCTATCCCATGACCACAGACGCCAAGCGCGCGCCGGCCGCCAAGAGCGGGGCCGTCCACGAGACGGTCGAGATCGTCAAGACCATCGTCTATGCCCTGCTGATCGCGCTGGTCCTGAGGGTGGTGCTGTTCCAGCCCTACACCATCCCCTCGGCGTCGGAAGAGCCCAACCTCTACGAGGGCGACTACATCATCGTCTCCAAGTGGAGTTATGGCTGGAGCAAGCATTCGATCCCGCTCAGCCCGCCGATCTTCTCCGGCCGCATCCTCTTCCACCAGCCCGAGCGCGGCGACATCGTGGTGTTCAAGCTACCCCACGACGCCGAGTCGAAGGGCACCGACTACATCAAGCGGCTGGTCGGTCTTCCCGGCGATCGCATCCAGGTCAAGGCCGGCCAACTCTACATCAACGACAAGGCGCTGTCGGAGACGAAGCTGGCGCCCGGCATGGGCGATATCGACGAGGAAGGCGCGCAGCCGGTCGACCGGTTCGAGGAAACCAATCCGAGCGGGCGCAAATACATCATCCAAATGGCGCCAGAGGATGCGGCGCGCAACGCCAACAATACCGGCGTCTATACGGTGCCGCCGCACTGCTATTTCATGATGGGCGACAACCGCGACAACTCGCTGGACAGCCGCTTCGATCCCTTCATGCCGATGAGCATGACCGGTTCGCAGACCTGCGGCTGGGACGAGTCGGTGGATCAGAACGCCCAGACCGATCCCGACCACCCCGGCGTCGGCTTCGTGCCGGAGGAGGACCTGGTCGGCAAGGCGCAGTTCGTGCTGGCCTCGTGGAAGCCAGGCGCCTCGTTGCTCAAGCCCTGGACCTGGATCGCCGTTCGGCCCGACCGGTTCTTCCACGCGCTGAAATGAACGCGCGCGCCGATGCGGTCGAGCGACTGGAGCGCCGCCTCGGCTACGCCTTCAACGACAGCGCCCTGCTCGAGCGCGCCCTGACCCATTCGAGCGCGGCGGCGGGCGGCGGCAAGGCGCGCGACAACGAGGTGCTGGAATTCCTCGGCGATCGGGTGATCGGCCTCCTGGCCGCCGAGCGTCTGGCGCAACTGCATCCCGAGGCGCCGGAGGGCGAGCTTTCGCCGCGGCTGAGCGCCCTGGTCAGCGGCAAGGCCTGCGCCGAGGTCGGCCGCCGCATGGGCCTGGGCGATGCGCTGCGGCTGGCCGGCTCGGAAACCAAGGGCGGCGGGCGCGAAAAACCCTCGATCCTGGCTGACGCCGTCGAGGCGGTGATGGCGGCGCTCTATCTCGACGGCGGCCTGGAGGCGGCCCGCACGGTCTTCCTCGACCTCTGGGCCGAGAGCTTCGCCAGCCTGGGCGACGCGACGCCGCGCGATCCGAAGACCGCCCTGCAGGAATGGGCGCAAGGCCTGGGCCGGCCGTTGCCGGCCTATGGTATCGTCGCCCGCAGCGGCCCGGATCATCGGCCGATATTCACGGTCTCCGTCACGGTCGAGGGCCTCGATCCGGCGATGGGCGAGGGGCCGTCCAGGCAGGAGGCGGAAAAGGCGGCGGCGGCTGTGCTGCTCGCCCGAGAAGGACAGCTATGAACGACACACCGACCCGCGCCGGCTTCGCCGCCATTCTGGGCGCGCCGAACGCCGGCAAATCGACGCTGGTCAACCGGCTGGTGGGCTCCAAGGTCTCCATCGTCACCCAGAAGGTGCAGACCACGCGCTTTCCGGTGAAGGGCGTGACCATGGCGGGCCAGGCGCAGATCATCCTGGTCGACACCCCGGGCGTGTTCAAACCGCGCCGCCGGCTGGACCGCGCCATGGTGCGCGCCGCCTGGGCCGGGGCCGAGGACGCCGACATCGTCGTGCACTTGGTCGACGCCAAGGCCGAGCTCGCCGCCGCCGACGGAACCGCCAAGGGCGCCGACCGGCTGGCGGCCGAGGACACCGCCTCGATCGTCGACGGGTTGAAGAAGGCCGGCCGCAAGGCGATCCTGGCCCTGAACAAGATCGATCTGGTGCGGCGCGACACCCTGCTTGGCCTGTCGCAACGGCTGTTCGAGACAGGGGCCTATGCCGAGGTCTTCATGATCTCGGCCAAGGACGGCTCCGGCGTCGACGACCTGAAGGCGCGGCTGGCGGCGGCCATGCCGGAAAGCCCCTGGCTCTATCCGCCCGACCAGGCCGGCGATCTGCCCGCGCGGCTGCTGGCCGCCGAGATCACCCGCGAAAAGGTCTATCTGCGCCTGCACGAGGAACTGCCCTATGCCGCCGCGGTCGAGACCACCGCTTTTGTCGAGGCCAAGAAGGGCGCGGTGCGCATCGAGCAGACCATCTATATCGAGCGCGACAGCCAGCGGCCGATCGTGCTCGGCAAGGGCGGCCAGACCCTGAAATGGATCGGCGAGGCCTCGCGCAAGGAGATCGGCGAGATCCTCGACCGCACGACGCACCTGTTCCTGACCGTCAAGGTGAGGGAAAACTGGGCCGATGAGCGCGAATTCTACACCGGCTCCGGCCTGGATTTCGATGTCTAGCGTGTCCAAATCCTCCCCCATAGGGGGAGGGGGACCATGCGCAGCATGGTGGAGGGGGTCCGCCGCGCCTCGGCGCTCGGACTCCAATCCTAGGTCAAGTTTTCGACGGGCGCGGACGGCATCGCACCCCCTCCACCGCCTTGCAGGCGGTCCCGCTCCCCCTACGGGGGAGGATCTTTCGCGGCCGCGTCGCTGATGGACTTCGAGGACGACGCCTTTGTGCTCGCGGCGCGCGCGCATGGGGAGACCGGCGCGATCGTCGAGCTGCTCACAGAGAGCCATGGCCGGTTCGTCGCCCATGTCGCCGGCGGCGCCTCGCGGCGGATGAAGCCCATCCTGCAGCCAGGCGCGCGGGTGATCGCGCGCTATCGCTCGCGCGTCGAAGACCAGCTCGGCTCGGCCCAGCTGGAGGCGGTGGGGGAGGGGCCGGCCGCCTTTTTCGACCAGCCGCTGGCGCTGGCGGCGCTGGCCGCCGCCGCCTCGGTCGCCGCCGGCGCCCTGCCCGAGCGCGAGGCCCATTCCGGCGCCTTCCAGGCCTTCGAGGCCTTCACCGCGGTGCTGCCGGCGCCGGATATCTGGCCGGCGGTCTATGTGCGGTTCGAGGCCGGCCTGTTGCAGGAGCTCGGCTTTGCGCTCGACCTGTCGCGTTGCGCCGCCACCGGAACCACCGACGACCTGATCTATGTCAGCCCCAAGTCCGGCCGCGCCGTCAGCCGCGCGGCGGGCGAACCCTATGCCGAGCGCCTGCTGCGCCTGCCGCCCTTCCTGCTCTCGGCGCAGGGAGGCCTTCGGCCCGGCGATATCGACGACGGCATGACGCTGACCGGTCACTTCCTGGAGGTCTTTGTCTTCGCCGCCATGAACCGGCCCCTGCCGCCGGCCAGGGTCTGGCTGATTGACCGCCTCAGGGAGGCGGAGCGGCTTTAGTGTGGCGATCTAGAAATTCGTCAGCGCTTTGTAGCGGGCTCAGAGCGAATTTCTAAATCAAAAGCCACACTAACAACCTCTTGATTTCTAGCGTGCTTTTTTGGATTTTAAGTTCGCGCAAGGTCGATCTAAGGCGCAGGCGAACTTCAAATCCAGCACGCTAGGAGGAAATCTCCAAAGCCCTACCGTATTTCTATGGATTGGGGCCCTGGCGCGGTTGGCCATGCGGTGGGATGAAGAACACGGTCGGTCGCTGACCGGAGGTCAGAATGTTCTTTCGCGCGCCCGAGGCCCATACCCGCTCGCTTCTAAAGGCGGTCAGCTGGCGAATTCTCGGCAGCATGGACACCTTCGTCATCAGCTTTTTCATCACCGGCAGGCTGACCTTCGCGCTGTCCATCGCCTCGGTCGAGACCTTCACCAAGATCGCGCTCTATTATTTCCATGAGCGGCTGTGGGCCGCGATCCCCTGGTGGCGACCGGCGGTCCCGGCGCCCGTCGAGGGCGCGCCCGCCGAAGTCTTGCCCGCGGCGGCCGCGGCGGCGACGACAGCCTAGCTAACGCGGCCTTCGTTCCGCGATCGGGAAACGGGCCTGGGCATGTTGGCGACCTCAATCGAAAGGTCTAGAATTCGCAAAACCCCATAAGGAGGAACGACATGGCGCAATCCGGCGACACCACCACGCTTGAGAGAGCCCGCACCCAGCGCGCCAACCTGAAATCGGCCAGCGCGCTCGCCTTCGCGCCCAGGGGCGTGCTGCTGGTCGGCGACGGACTTGGCGGCGCCATCTACGCCTTCGAGACCGGCGATCTGGCGAAGACCGGTTCCGGTCCCGTGCAGGTCGAGGACCTGACCGGCAAGATCGCCGCCCTGCTCGGCACGACCTCAGACCAGATCCGCGTGCCGGACATCGCGGTCAATCCGGACAGCGGCAATGTCTATCTGGCGGTGGCCAGGGGCGCGGGCGCCGACGCCGATACCCTGATCCTGAGGGCCGATCGCTCTGGCAGGCTCAGCGAACTGGACCTGGAGACCACGCCGCACACCCGCGTGGCCCTGGTGGACCAGCCCGACGCCGACAAGCTCGACCGGCGCGGTAACGCGCTGCGCACGGACACCATCACCGACCTCGGCTATGTCGACGGCAAGGTGATCGTGGCCGGCCTCTCCAACGAGGAGTTCGCCTCGACGCTGCGCGCCATCCCCTATCCCTTCGGCGACGTGACCAAGGGCGCCAGCATCGAGATCTGGCACGGCGCGCACGGGGCCTATGAGACCAATGCGCCGATCCGGACCTTCATCTCCTATCAGTTCGACGGCAAGCCGGAGATCCTGGCCTCCTACACCTGCACGCCCTTGGTGCGCATCCCGGTCGCCAAGCTGACCCCGGGCGCCAAGGTCATGGGCACGACCATCGCCGAGCTGGGCAATATGAACCGGCCGCTGGACATGATCGCCTACAGCAAGGACGGCGCCGACTTCATCCTGATGGCCAATTCCAACCGGGGCGTGATGAAGCTGGACGCCAGCAACCTCGGCAAGTACGCGGCGATCACCGACAAGATCGCCGCCACCGAGGGCGTGCCTTACGAGACCGTCGAAGGCCTGCAGGGCGTGCGCCGGCTCGACCGGTTCGACGACAATTCGGCCCTGGCCATGGTGGCGACCGGCGAGGTGCTCAACCTGACGACCATCGCCCTGCCTTGAGCGATCCGGCCGCTTCGCCGTGCATAACCCGGGCGGGAGGGACCTTTCGCGCCGCGCCGTGGAGCGGCGCTGAGCCGGCGGCCGGCTGGGGGGAGGTCTTCGCGGTCTTCGCCGGCGACGATCCAGCCGCCCCGGCCATGCTGGGCGCCTATGCGCGGGATGGCGATGCGGTCGCGTTCACGCCCCGCTTTGCGCCCGCGCCGGGCTTGAGGCTGCGCGCTGTCTATCGACCACCGGGCGCGGATGTCGTCACGGCCCGGTTCGGTGGCGTACCGGTCCCGCCGCGCGCGCCGACCACGCGGGTGCTTTCGGTGACGCCCAGCGCCGAGATCTGGCCGGAGAATATCCTCAAGCTCTACATCACCTTCTCCGCGCCGATGCGGATCGGGGTCGCCTGGGACAATATCCGCATCAAGGACGCCAACGGCGCGGTCCTGGGCGGCCTGTTCGTCGAGATCGACCAGGAACTCTGGGACACCGAGGGCCGTCGCCTGACGGTGCTGTTCGACCCTGGCCGCATCAAGCGCGGCCTGGTCGACAACATCAACGAAGGCCCGCCCCTGGTCGCCGGCGAGCGCTACAGCCTGGAGATCGACGCCTTTTGGCGCGACGCGGCCGGCGGGCTGCTGGCCCGGCCCTTCGTCAAGCCCATCCTGGTCGAAGCGCCGTTGCGCGCGCCCATCGATCCGGGGGCCTGGCGGCTGACGACGCCGGCGCGGCCGACGGACCCGCTGATCGTCGATCTCGGCCGCTCGCTCGACGCCGCCCTGGCGCTCAGGGCGATCACAGTGCGCAAGGACGGGGCGATCCTGTCCTGCGAGGCCGAACTGGAACGCAACGAGACCCGTCTGGTTTTCAATCCGACGCGGCCCTGGACAGCCGGCCGCTACACGCTCAAGGCCGAAGACATACTGGAGGACGTCGCCGGCAATCGGATCGGCCGGCCCTTCGACATCGACGCCAACGACCCGGTCCAGCGCGGCGCGACCGCTCAGGCGGCCGAGCTGACCTTTGAAATTCAGGGAGACGCCCCATGAGCGCCGATGCGCCGCTGATCGAACGCAGCAAGTTCTTCGGCAATCCGAGCCGCGCCGGCGGGCAGATCAGTCCGAACGGCCGCTGGCTGTCGTGGCTTGGGCCGCGCGACGGCGTACTCAACATCTGGGTCGCGCCGAGGGCCGATCCAACGGCGGCGCGCGCGCTCACCGACGAGACGGTCCGGCCGATCCGCTCCTATTTCTGGTCGCCGGACTCAGCCACGGTGCTCTACGTCAACGACCAGGGCGGCGATGAGAATTTCAAGCTCTACGGCGTCGCCGCCGAGGGCGGTGAGGCCAAGACGCTGACCCCCTTCGACAAGACCCGCACCGAGATCCTCAAGGTCAGCCCCCAGGTCCCCGACCGCATCCTGGTCGGGGTGAACAACCGCGATCCGCGCTGGCACGACGTCTATGCGCTCGACCTCGCCTCGGGCGCGCTCATCCTGGTGTTCGAGAATGATGGCTTCGGCTCGTTCCTGATCGACCAGACCCTGGCGGTGCGCGGCGGCGCGCGGCCCAGGCCGGATGGCGGCGAGGACTATTACCGCATCGAGGACGGCGTCGCCGGGGCCGAGCCCATCGAAAGCGTCAGCTTCGACGATGCGCCCACCGTCAATCCGCTGCGCTTCACCGCCGACGGCGAGACGCTCTACTGGATCGACTCCCGCGGTCGCGACACCGCCGCCCTGGTCGCCCAGGACATGGCCTCGGGCGCCCGCACCGTGCTGGCGGAAGACCCCAGGGTCGACATCCCCGACGCCATGTTCAACCCCATTACCGGACGGGTGGAAGCCTATCCGGCCACCTATCTGACCACCGAGTGGATCGCGCTCGACGCGGCCGTGAAGGCCGATCTGGACTTCCTGCAAGGCGCCCTGAAGGGTGAAATCTCGATCACCTCGCGCACCCATGCGGACGATCTCTGGGTGGTGAGCGTCGATGCGGTCACCTCGGCCCCGGCGGCCTGGCTCTATGAGCGGGCGAGCCGCAAGCTGACCGAGCTCTATCTGACCCGGCCGGAGCTGGCCGGAGCGGTGCTGGCGGCCATGCATCCGGTGGAGATCCGCTCGCGCGACGGGCTGGTGCAACCCTCCTATCTCACCCTGCCGCCGGGCAGCGACCCGGACGGGACAGGCCGGCCGAAGTCGCCGGTTCCGCTGGTGCTTGTGCCCCACGGCGGTCCGTGGGCGCGGGACGTCTATGGCTACAACCCGCTGCACCAGTTCCTGGCCAACCGCGGCTATGCGGTGCTGTCGCCGAACTTCCGCAGCTCGACCGGTTTCGGCAAGGCTTTCCTTGCCGCCGGCTATCTCGAATGGGGCGGCAAGATGCACGACGACCTGATCGACGCGGTGAACTGGGCGGTCGACCAGGGCGTGGCCACGGCCGACCAGGTGGCGATCATGGGCGGCTCCTATGGCGGCTATTCGGTGCTGGCGGGCCTCGCGTTCACGCCCGAGGTCTTCGCCTGCGGCGTCGATGTCGTCGGGCCGTCGAACCTCAACACGCTGCTGGCCAGCATTCCGGCCTATTGGGAAGCCGGGCGCATCCAGCTTTACAAGCGGGTCGGCGACCCGACGACGCCGGACGGCGCGGCGCTGCTGAAGGCCTGTTCACCGCTGACCCGCGCCGACGCCATCGTCCGGCCGCTGCTGATCGGCCAGGGCGCCAACGACCCCCGCGTGAAACAGGCGGAGTCCGACCAGATCGTCACCGCCATGCAGTCGAAATCGATCCCGGTCACCTATGTGCTCTTCCCCGACGAGGGCCACGGTTTCGCGCGGCCGGAAAACAATATCGCCTTCTTCGCCACGGCCGAACACTTCCTGGCTGGCTGCCTGGGCGGTCGCGCAGAGCCGTTCGGCGAGTCGCTCAAGGGTTCGTCGATCACGGTCCCGGACGGAGCGGAGTTCGCACCCGGCCTGAAGGCGGCCCTGGGCTAGAGACCGGCCAGCCAGAGCGTCAGCGCTCGGGGCGAGGCGATCCGCACGACCTGCAGATGCGGGGTTTCAGCCAGCTGCGCAGGATGGAAATCGCGGCGGGCGGCCTTGGCCGCCGCCCGCGCGAGACCTTACGAGTCTACTGGGGCGCCGTCGGCGCCGTACTGTTCGGAGCCGGGGTGGTCGCGTCCGGCGCCGGCGCCTGGCTGCCGTTCGACATCGAGCCATTGGGCGTCGATCCGTTCACCGCGCCGGGCTTGGTCTTTTTCTTGGCGGTGGTCGAGGTCGTACCCGAAGCGTCGGGGGCCGGACCCACCGTCGCATTGGCGTTGGCGGCCGAGCCGACATTGGCCGAGGGGTCAACCGTCTGGTCAGGCGCCGTAGGGGTGGTCGGCGCAGCGGGCGCCGTCGGCGTCGCCGCAGGCGGCGTGGGGTTCTGAGCGCCCATCGTAGAGTTGGTCTGGGCGAACGCGGCCGGTGCAATCACCAGGGCCGCGGCGGCGCCGAGGCATAAAAGTTTGAAGGTCATGATTTGTACGTCTCTCCCATTTCTTGTTTGGCGGACGTCGCCCGCGAGTCCCCCTCCAGGCCCTTAGAGAACGCCCCAAACACGTAAGCGGTTGCCCTTATTCGCCCAGAAGGACGCGTTCGGCCCTAAGCCGGCTCGCGGAATTCCGGCGCCAGGCACCAGTCGCGAAAGGCGGTCATGGCGGGCGAGGGCGGTTTGGACTTGAGCGCGGTCAGCCAGTAGCTGCCGACCTCGGCCAGCACCGGAAAGGGCTGCACCAGCTGGCGGGTATACAGTTCGCGGTCGAACATGGAGGGCGGGGCCAGGGCCACGCCTGCGCCCTGCACCGCCGCCTGGACCATCAGGCTGAGCGAGTCGAAGACCGGGCCGGTGAGCCGCGGCGCCTCCACGCCGGCGGCGGCGAACCATTCCGGCCATTCATCGCGCCGATAGGACCGCAGCAGCGGCAGGCTGGCCAGGTCCTGGGCCGACTCCAGCCGCGCGGCGAACCCCAGCGTGCAGAGCGGGCTGAGCGGGGCGCGCAACACTTCGTCGGCCTGCACGCCGTGCCAGGCGCCGTCGCCGAAGCGGATCGCCATGTCCAGCCCCTCGGCGGCCAGGTCGACCTTGTTGTTGTGGGTCGAGACCCGCACCTCGATCAGCGGATGCGCCTCGCGGAAGCGTGGCAGGCGCGGCAACAGCCAGCGCACCGCGAAGGTGCCGACCACGCCCACGCTCAGCACCTCGCGCACCGCGCCCTCGCGAAACCGCTGCATGGCGCGGCCGATGCGGTCGAAGCTGTCGCTGAGCACTGGCAACAGGGCCTGGCCTTCGTCGGTCAGCACCAGGCCGCGCGCCAGGCGGCGGAAGAGCACAACATTCAGCCGCGCCTCCAGCCCCTTCACCTGATGGCTGACCGCGGCCTGGGTGACGCACAGCTCCTCGGCGGCGCGGGTGAAGTTCAGATGCCGCGCCGAGGCCTCGAAGGCTCTCAGTGCGTTCAACGGCAATTGCGGCCGGTCCATGTCCAAGCCCAAATTTATCTAGGGGTCTGGCTCAGCTTACATCGTTTGCGGAGCCTGGCGATACGCGCGATTTGAGCCTCCGGCGCATCGAGGGGACATCTGCATGGCACGGCTTATCGTCAACGGCGGCCGGCCATTGAGCGGTGCGATAAGCCCGTCGACGAACAAGAACGCCGTGCTGCCGGTGCTGTGTGCGACCCTGCTCACCCGCGAGCCGGTGACCTTGCGAAACGTGCCGGACATCACCGATGTGCGGAAGATCCTGGCCTTCTTCGAAGCCCTGGGCAGCGCCATCGAGGCCGACTTCAGCTCGGGTATCGTCCGCCTGACCCATGGCCGGGACCTGGAGGCCAGGGCGGCGCGCCTTCCGGTCGGAATGCGCTCGTCGATCATGCTGATCCCGCCGCTGCTGCAGCGCTTCGGCCGAGCCATGATCGAGGACGATCCGAAGGGCTGCACGCTGGGCGTCCGGGAAATCGACCCGCATATCGAGGTCTTCCGCGCCTTCGGGGCCGAGGTCTCAAGCGCAGCTTGCGGTATCGCGATCACCGCCCCGCGCGTCTTCCGCCCGGCGCGGCACTGGCTCGACTACGCCTCGGTGACCACCACGGAGAACTTCCTGATGTGCGCCGTGGTCGCCGGCGGCCAGTCCCAGCTGGTCAATGCCGCTTGCGAGCCGCACGTGCAGGAATTCTGCCGTTTTCTAGGGCTGATGGGCGCCCAGATCGACGGGGTCGGCGCCTCGACCCTCATCGTCGACGGCCGCGCCGAGCTTGGCGGCGCCGACTACACCTTCGCCGAGGACTATCACGAGATCGCCACCTTCCTGGCGCTCGGCGCCATTACCGGCGGACGGGTGCAGGTGAAGAACGGCGCGCCCGGCCAGTTCCAGCTGCTCGACCGCACCTTCGCCAAGTTCGGCGTCGAGGTGAACCATCTGGGCGGCTGGTCGCGGGTCGGCGGCGGCGGCGCCTTGCGGGTCCAGCCCGCCTTCACCCCGCACCTGCCGCAAAAGGTCGAGGCCGCGCCCTGGCCCTATGTCCCAGCCGACCTCCTGCCGATCTTCATCGCCCTCGGCGTGCGCGCCGAAGGCTCAGTGCTGTTCTGGAACAAGGTCTATGAAGGCGCGCTCGGCTGGACCTCGGAACTGACCAAGTTCGGCGCCCAGGCCGTGACCTGCGACCCGCACCGGGTGGTCACCTTCGGCGGCCGGCCGCTGGCGCCGGCGACGGTGGAGAGCCCCTACATCATCCGGGTGGCCATCGCGCTTTTGATGATCGCCGCTTCGATCGAGGGCCGCTCGGTGATCATCAACGCCGAGCCGATCGCCCGCGCGCATCCGCGTTTCGTGGAAAACCTCGTCGCCCTTGGCGCCGAC
>CALAEG010000282.1 GCA_937890965.1 uncultured Caulobacteraceae bacterium
CCATGGACGACGCGCCCATCGACGCCGGCGCCCTGGCGGGGGTCATGCTGGGCGAGGTCGAGGCCATGGGCATCGACGCCGCCGCCCTGGTTCCGCGCGCCCGCATCGACGAGATCGCCGCCGCCTTCAAGACCGGCGGCATGGCCAGCGGCCGCGACCAGCTGCGCCGGCTGGCGCCCGCCGCAATCCGCCGGCTGTCGCGGCGGATGATGGCCGACCGCAACTTCCACGCCCAGGCCGAGCGCTATGTGCGCCGCTACCAGGGCCTGATCGCCGAGGCCGCCAGCCGCGAGGGCGAGGCCTTTTCCGCCCAGTCCCTGCTCGGCTCCGACCAGGGCCGCGCCTTCCTGCTGCTCGACGCCGCGATCGCCGAAGCCGGCTAGAGCCGCGTCGGCCGCATGGCCAACCTGACACCGCCGGCGACGCCCATGCCCGCCAGCAGGGTCATGGCCAGATAGCCTTTCGCCCCCCAGGCGTCGAACAGCGGGCCCGACGCGATGGTGGCCAGGCCGGTCAGGAGGCCGCCGGAGATGGATGAGTTCAGGGTCTGGGCCGCCGAGGCGCTTTCGGGCGGACTGAGCCGCTCCACCAGCCTGAGCGAGGCCAGGAAGGTGGCTGTGAAACTCAGCGCATGCAGGGCCTGCAACGGAAAGAGCAGCACAAGCCCCGGCTGAAAGGCGAAGGCGGTCCAGCGCACCATGGCGCCCAGGCCGCCGATGACCAGCAGCCGCTCCGGCGGGACGCGGCGCCGCCAGGGCTCCAGTAACCACAGGAACAACACCTCGGCGCCGACCCCGAACCCCCAGAGCAGGCCGATCCAGCCCTCGGGCACGCCCTGGCGGCGCCAGACCAGGGTCGAGAAGCTGTAATAGAAGCCATGGCTGGCCTGGATCAGCCCGACCGAGGCAATGGCCAGCAGGAAGACCGGCTGGTGAAAGAGCCCGCCCAGCCCCCGGATCAGGTCGCGCCGCTCCAGGGCCGCGGTCCCGTCGTGCACCGGGTCCGCCGGCAGCCAGAGCCACGCCCCGATGGCCGCCAGCGCCGCCGCCGAGACGGCCCAGACCAGCACCGCGACCGGCGGGGCGCGCAGCAGGATCACGCCCATGGCGACGTTGCCGCAGATATAGGCGGCCGAGCCGACGCCCCTTGGCACGCTGTAGGCGAACCCGTCCTGGCGCGCGCGCCGCAGCGCGATCACATCGGTGAGCGGTGACAGCACCCCCAGCATGGTCGAGCCCAGGAACCAGGCGACCAGCCACCACCAGAAGCCGTGCAGCAGGCTGAGGCTGGCATAGGAAACCGCCGCCCCGGCCGCCAGCCAGATCATCGGCGTGCGCCGGAGGCGAAAACTGTCGGCCCAGATGGCCAGGCCGGGCCCGGCGACCGTGCGCGCGAACATGGGCAGGGCGAAGATGATGGTCATCTGGGCGCCGCTCAGCCCCTGGGCGCGAAACCAGACCGGCATGAAGGGCAGGCTCGCGCCCGAGCCGATCAAGACGGCGGCGTAGTAGAGGCCAAGTCCGACCACGGCGGGCATGGCGCCGGCCTAGCAGAGTCGGCCCGCGCCGTCGCGCCCGGCCGGGGCCCGAGGCGATTGTCTCGCCTTTCGCCGCCGCCTAGGGTCGGCGCATGACCCCACGCATCCGCGTCCTGCTCGGCCTGGCGGCGCTCATCGGCTTTGCGTCGGTGGCCGCCGGCGCCTTCGGGGCGCATGGCGCGACGGGCCCGGCCAAGGACTGGCTGAGGACGGCCGGCGAATATGGGCTGATCCATGCCCTGGCGGTCTTTGCGGCCACCCCGCTGGTCCGCGAAGGCGCGAGGGCGGCCGCGGTCGCGGCGTGGCTCTTCCTGGCCGGCGCGGTGATCTTCTCCGGGTCGCTGGACGTGATGGCGATCAGCGGCCAGCTCTGGCTGGGCGCGGTGACGCCGATCGGCGGGCTTCTGCTGCTGGCCGGCTGGGCGACCCTGGCCTTCGCCGCCTTTGCGAAACCGGCGACCTAGCCGCGCTGCGCCCGACCCGGCCGCGCCAAGGTGTAGAGCGCCACGGCCGAGAGGGTGATGGACAAAAGGATCGTCACCGCCATCGGCCTCGGGCCGGTGTCGTGGAAGGCGCTGACGGCGGCCGAGGCGACGGCGCCCACCGCGAAATTGACCCCGCCCATCAGGGCCGAGATCGAGCCGGCCCGGCGCGGGTCGACGTTCAGCCCGGCCGCGGTCGCATTGGCCCCGAAGAAACCGAACGAGCCGATGATGAAGAACAGCGGGACCAGCACGCCCCACATGCCGCCGATGCCGGTAAGGGCCGAGCCGGCCAGCAGGGCCGCCATCACCAGGGTGGCTGGCCGGGCATAGCCGATGATCTGCTCGGGCGTGTAGTGGCGCAGCAGCCGCGCATTGATCTGGCCCATGGCGATCATGCCGAGGCTGTTCAGGCTGAACACCAGGCCGAAGAGGACTGGGCTGAAGCCATAGTGGCCCTCCAGCAGGCCGGGCGCGGCGGAAATGTAGGCGAACACGGCGGCGCCGTTGAAGGCGAGCGCCAGGGAATAGCCGACCAGGCTGGGCGAGCTCAGCAGCGCCAGATAGGCGCGGAACGGGTGTTCGGTGCGGGCATGGGCGGCGGTTTCGGCCGAGCGGCTCTCCTCGAACCCGAACAGGATCCAGACCATCATCAGGCCGCCGAAGCCGGTGATCAGCCAAAAAACGATGCGCCAGCTGGCGAAGGTGACCAGCAGGCTGCCGATCAGCGGCGCGATGATCGGCGCCAGTCCCCAGACCAGCATCAGGATGGACAACACCCGCGCGCCATTGCGGTGGTCGAAGCGGTCACGCACCACCGCGCGTCCCACCACCTGGCCGACCGCCCCGCCAAGGGCCTGGACGAACCGGGCGGCGATCAGCACCGGCAGCGATGGCGACAGCGCGCAGACCAAGGAGGCCGCGAAGAAGAGCGCAACGCCGAAGATCAGCGGCGGGCGGCGGCCGAAGCGGTCGGACGCCGGGCCATAGAAGAGCTGACCGATGCCCATGCCGGCTAGAAAGGACGCGATGGTCGCCTGGGCCGCGCCGGGCGGCGCGTTGAAGGTCCTGGCGATCGCCGGCAGGCTCGGCAGGTACATGTCGATGGCCATCGGCGGCAAGGCGGTGATGGCGCCCAGCATGAGCACCAGGCTGACCGGCGCCTTGACGAGCTTGAAGGGTTCGGGCCCCGAAACCACCTCAACCTCGGCCACAACTGCTCCCGCCAAAAACGAGCGGCGGTTCTAGCCCCTGTTTCGCGGGCGGCGAAACCGCTAATGCAGAAGCCGCTAAGCCCAAGGACAGCCACCATGCCCGACGCCCTCGCAAGCCAGATGCCGCCGGTCCAGTACGTCGATACCAATGGCATCCGCATGGCCTATTACGAGGCGGGACCGCGCGGCGGCATACCCATCGTCTTCTGCCACGGCTTTCCGGAACTGGCCTTTTCCTGGCGCTTTCAGATCGCCGCCCTGGCCGCTGCCGGCCGCTGGGTGATCGCGCCCGACCAGCGCGGCTATGGCCTGACCAGCCGGCCCGTCGCGGTCGAGTCCTACGACCTGGAACATCTGACCGGCGACCTGGTCGGCCTGCTCGATCACCTGAAGGTGGAAAAGGCCATCTTCGCCGGCCATGACTGGGGCGGCTTCGTGGTCTGGCAGATGCCGCTGCGCCATCCGGACCGGGTCGCCGGGGTAATCGGGCTGAACACCCCCTTCACGCCCCGCGCGCCGGCTGATCCCATCGCCATCATGCGCGCCCGCCTTGGCGACGAGATGTACATCGTCCACTTCCAGAAGCCCGGCGAGGCCGACGCGGTGCTGGACGCCGACGTCTCGAAGTCGATGAACTTCTTCCTGCGCCGCCCGATCCCCGGCCAGCTCCCGTCTGGGGGTTTCGCCACCGAACGCAAGCCGGGCGACCCCTCGGCCTTCGCCCTGATCAACATCCTGAAGGCCTACGACCCGGCCTTCGACCCGCGTGGCAAGTTCCTCACCGACGATGAGTTCGCCGTCTTCGTCGACACCTTCACGCGCACGGGATTCACCGGCGGCATCAACTGGTACCGCAACTTCACCCGCAACTGGGAGCGGTCCGCTGACCTGGAGGACAAGGTCAAGGTCCCGTCGCTGATGATCATGGCCGAGAACGACGCGGTGCTGCCACCGTCGGCCGCCGACGGCATGGAGGCCTATATTCCCGACCTGGAAAAGACACTGATCCGCGATTCCGGCCACTGGACGCAGCAGGAACAACCCGAGGCCGTGAACGCCGCCATCATCGACTGGCTGGACCGCCGCTTTCCGAAGTAAGATCGCCTCATGGAACGCTCCACCGCCCCGCTCGCCCCCGCCGTCGCCCATGGCGCCAGGCGCGGCCTCTATCCGGATATCGAGCCGGCCAAGTTCGGCTGGCTGCCGACTGGCGGCCGGCACGAGATCTACTACGAGGAATGCGGCCGGGCCGGCGGCAAGCCGGCGGGGGTGCTGCACGGCGGTCCCGGCGGCGCGATCAACCCGACCATGCCGCGGGTTTTCGACCCCAGCC
>CALAEG010000283.1 GCA_937890965.1 uncultured Caulobacteraceae bacterium
AGTCCTTGAGATCGCACAGCTCCAGACGGTGCTCGTCGAACTCCGGGCCGAAGAAGTCGCCTGCGCCGCCGGTGTGGTCCAAAAGATGGCGGATCGTGACCTTCTCGGCAAAGGCGCGGCTCGGGTAGTCCGGCAGATGCCGCCCGACCGGGTCGTCCAGGCCGATCGCGCCCGCCTCATCCAGCTGAAGGGTCGCGACACCTGTGATCATCTTGTTCATCGACCCCATGCGGAAGCGGGTGTCGAGCGTGTTGGGGATTTTCAGTCCACGGTCGGCGTAGCCGTAGGCGGCCTGGAACGGCGGCTCCCCGTGACGCGAGACCATGATGGCGCCGAACATCCAGTCATTGGCGATGCCCTCGGCCAGCTTCGCCTCCAGCGCCCGCTTGAGGTGCGGCCAGTCCATACGCGCCGGCGTGGCGAACTCCGGCGGCGGAATCTGCACCGCCTCCAGGGCCGTGATCCGATCCGGTCGCTCGCGGGCTACCGTCAGCTTGATCTGCAGAAAGAAATCCCAACGGTCCTGGACGACAGCGTCGACCCCATCCGCACGGGCTTCGTCCACTTTCACCAGCTTCAGCGGGCTGGCGAGGCGCCTGTAGCGCGCCCACGCGCTCGTCGCCCCGGCCGTGTCGCCCCGCTCGGAAGCGAAGGCCTCAAGCGCCGCCGGGTCGGGGTCGTTAAAGGCCTCCAGCCAGGCCGAGAAGGTCTCTCCAGCGCTTCCGGACACATTGCTTCTCCATCTGCGGCAAAGGCGAAGTCTGTCGTCGGACCCAGTTCGCCGAACTACTTGGAGTAGGGGACGCCTGTGAGGCTGGGTGCGGTAAGCGGATTCCAATCGTCAGAGGGCTCCGGTTCCGGAACGTGTCGATAGAACTCGCTACGGGCGTCCTCATAGCTCATGGACAGTCGTTGCTCGGCCCTGATCTCATCATAGGCCGTTTTCGGAAGATAGGCCGCATAGGCCAGTCCAGCGTAGCTCGGAGGCAGCCGGAGCGCCGCGACCGCATGGGCAATCTGCGGGCGCGTGTAGAATTCCGACTCCGAATAGGCATGACGAAGATAGTCCGGAAGCCGAAGCGCGTAGCGCTTTGCGACCGCATTCAATCGAAGGGTTCGCAGCCAGTTCATGGGCGGGGCCTCAACAACCGGGACGGCTATCATACTCGGTGGGCGATGGAGGCCAACACGATGATCAAGCCCACAACTGCGATCGGTAGTCACTTGCCCCCGTTTCGCGGCCGCGACTCGAGACGAGATAGCGGCGCTGCTAGATTGCCGCCAAGATCAGGCTGGGGGATGCGTCACTGAAAATGCGGCCCAAACCATGATGCACGTCGAGGTCTCCAAGCGCGGGGTGGGGCCGTACCTGATGCTGGTGCATGGCATGTGTTCGAGTCGGGCGCAGTGGCGGCCGAACCTGGCCGAGTTGGAGCGGTTCTGCACGCCGGTGGTGGTCGAGCTTTTGGGGCATGGGCGCTCGGAGAGCCCGGACGATCCGGCGGCCTATTCCGTGGCGGCCTATATCGCGCGGTTCGAGGCGTTGCGGGACGGGTTGGGCGCCGAGCGTTGGGCGGTGTGCGGGCAGTCGTTCGGGGCCGGGCTGACGCTCAGCTATGCGCTGGCGCATCCGGAGCGGATCCTCGCCCAGGCCTTCACCAATTCGAGCTCGGCGCTCGGGCCGGCCTATCCGGCGGCGGACGAGGCGGCGCGGCTCGCGCGGCTGGAGGGGTTCGAGGCGCGGGGGCGGGCGGCGCTGGAGGCCATGGCCTTCTATCCGAAACGCAGCGGGCGTCTGCCGGCCGAGGTCGAGGACGAGCTGGCGCGCGACGCCGAGCTGATCTCGGTGCACGGGGTCGCCCAGGGCATGCGCTGGACCTCGCCGGGCCTGTCGGTCGCCGCGCGGTTCGGCGAGACGCGCGTGCCGACGCTGCTGGTCAACGGCCGGCGCGAGAAGCGCTTCCAGCCGCTGCGCGACCAGGCGGCGAAGACCCTGGCGGGTTTGCAGATCGCCGATCTGGAAGGCGGCCATCCGGTCAATCTGGACTGTCCCGACGGGTTCGTGGCCGCGGTCAGAGACCTGGTCGAACCGTTGTCCTGACCGCATCCTCGTCAAAAAGTGACGATTGCGGCTCGCGCCTTTGGGCCCACCGTGGCCTATGGTCAGGTCCAGGGAGTGGCAAGGATCTTGGACCAGTTCGACTATGTCATCGTGGGCGCCGGATCCGCCGGCTGCGTGCTGGCCAACCGGCTGTCGGCCGATCCGGCCACGCGCGTGCTGCTGCTCGAGGCCGGGCCTGAGCCCAAGGACCCCTGGATCAAGATCCCCGCTGGCATGGCGCGGCTGTTCAAGCCGGGGCCGCACAACTGGGGCTATTTCACCGAGCCGCAGGCCGAGCTGAACGACCGGCGCATCTATTGGCCGCGCGGGAAGGGCCTGGGCGGATCGAGCGCCATCAACGGCATGCTCTATGTGCGCGGCCATCCGCTGGACTACGAACATTGGCGCCAGCTGAGCAATCCCGGTTGGGGCTGGGACGACGTGCTGCCTCTGTTCAAGCGCGGCGAGCGCAATCAGGGCGGCGAAAGCCCCTTCCACGGCGGCGGCGGCGAATTGTCCGTTTCCGATCCGATCATGCACCACAGCTTTTCCGACCTGTTCATCGCCGCGGCCGGCGATCAGGGGCACGCGCACAACACCGATTTCAACGATGGCGAACAGGACGGGGTCGGCTATCTCCAGTTCACCATCCGGAACGGCGAGCGCTGTTCCAGCTACGAGGCCTTCGTTCGGCCGATCCGTCATCGCCGCAACCTGACCATCCTGACCGAGGCCCAGGTCGAAAAGGTGATCGTCGAGGCCGGCCGCGCGACTGGCGTCCAGTACCGACACGGCGGCGAACGACGCACCGCCTCGGTCAGCGGCGAGGTCATCCTGGCCGGCGGGGTGATCAACTCGCCGCAGCTGCTGATGCTGTCGGGCATCGGACCCGGCGACCACCTGAACGAACTCGGCATCGCGGTGGCGCGCGACCGGCCGGGCGTCGGGCGCAATCTGCACGACCACATGTACGCCTCGGTGGTCTACGAGGCGCCGCGGCGGCATTCGGTCAACCACCTGTTGCGGGGCGCTCGCGCCTATGCGGAAGGCGCGCGCTACCTCTTCCTGCGCGGCGGCGCCCTGACCAATGGCACGTCGCAAACCAGCCTGTTCGCCCGCGTGACCCCCGGCGTCGAGCAGCCGGACGTCCAGATCAATACGCGACCGCTGAGTTTCGCGGCGGTGAAGGGCGGCGGGCTGGAGGTCGCCGGCGGCTCGAGCGTGACCATGTCGGTCTGCCAGCTCAGGCCGGAATCCCGCGGCGCCATCACGCTGAAGACGCCGGACATCGCGGATGCGCCGCTGATCCAGCCCAACTACATGGAAAGCCCGATCGACCAGGCGGTGATGGTGGCCGGCGTGCAGCTGGCGCGGAAGATCATGAACGGCCCGAAGATGCGCAGCCAGGGCTTCAGCGAAGCCCACGCCATCCCGACAGACGACGCCGCGTTGCTGGATTTCCTGCGCACCATCCTTGGGCCCGTCTATCACCCGGTGGGAACCTGCCGCATGGGAGGCGACGAAATGGCGGTGGTCGATGCGCGCCTCAGGGTGCATGGCGTGGCGGGGCTTCGCGTCGCCGACGCCTCGATCATGCCCGTCATCACCTCGGGCAACACCAATGCGCCGGCGATCATGATCGGCGAGAAGGCCGCGGACATGATCCTGGCCGATAGCGAGCGTTGAGAGGAAGACCATGGCCGACGATATGACGTCTACGGATCAAACCATCGGCTACCTGACGCCTGAGCGGATCATGATCCGTGATACGGCCCGCGACTTCGTGCGCGAGGTGGTGCTGCCGACGGCCAACCGGCTGGATCCGATCAAGGGCGACATGCCGCCCGAACTGATCGAACAGATGGGCGATCTGGGCTTTTTCGGCATCCTGATCCCGGAGGAGTACGGCGGGCTGGGTCTCGGCGCGTTCGAATACTGCCTGGTCGCCGAGGAGTTGGCGCGGGGCTGGATGAGCGTCGCCAGCATCATCGCGCGCGGCAACAGCTTCTACCGCTCGGTGCCGGGCGAGGGCGAGGCGCGGCGGGCCAAGATCGAGGCCATGGCCAAGGGCCGCTACCTGGGCGCGGCGGCGCTGTCGGAGCCGGGCACAGGCTCGGACCTTTCCGGCGTCCAGTGCCGGGCAAAGCGCGACGGCGACGACTGGATCATCACCGGCGCCAAATACTGGTGCACCTTCGCCGACGGCGCCGACTATATCAGCGTGCTCTGCCGCATCGACGATCCGGATGCGCCAGGCGGTCGCGCCGGCACCACCTCGGTCTCGGTGGAAAAACCCAAGGGCGAGCTGCCCAAGGGCTGCACCGGCAGCCCCATCCCCAAGATCGGCTATTTCGGCTGGAAGACCTGGGAGCTCTATTTCGACAATGTCCGGGCGCCGGCGCGCCAGGCGGTCTCCGGCAATCCGGAAGCCGGGACGGCGGTGCAGGGCGTCGCCTTCGGCCTTGGCCTCGCCCGCGCCCACACCGCGGCGCGCTCCATCGGCCTGGCGCGCGGCGCGCTGGAGGACGCGATGGCCTATGCCAAGGAACGCATCCAGTTCGGCCAGCCGATCTCCGACTTCCAGGCTATCCGCTTCAAGATCGCCAGCATGGCCACCGAGGTCGAGGCCGCGCGACAGCTGATGTACTATGTCTGCAGCGAGATCGACGCCGGCCGCGCCGGCCGGGTCGAGACCTCGATGGTCAAGCTGTTCGCCTCCGAGATGGCCGAGCGGGTGACGAGCGAGGCGCTGCAGATCTTCGGCGGCGCCGGCTACACCACCCTGCACCCGATCGAGCGCTACTGGCGCGACGCCCGGCTGACCAAGATATTCGAGGGCACCTCGGAGATCCAGCAGCGGATCATCGCCGATGCGCTGCTCGGCAAGCCCAGCCAGCGGGGGTCCAACTGATGGGGTCGGCTAAGCGGGGAGGGGTGCGATGAGCGATGATTTCCGGGCGCGTGCCAAGCTGTCGCCCAAAGGCCATCTCTACGAGGACTTCAATGTCGGCGAGGTGCGCATCCACCACTGGGGCCGCACCATCGCCGAGTCCGACACCCTGCTCTTCACCACGCTGACGCTGAGCTACAACCCGCTCTATTCCAACCGCGCCTTTGCCCTGGCACACGGCCATTCGGACATCGTGGTCAACCCGCTCCTGGTCTTCAACACGGTGCTTGGGCTGTCGGTCGAGGACAACAGCGAGATCGGCGGACCGTTCGTGGGCGTCGGGGCTCTGACCTATCGCCAGCCGGTCTATCCCGGCGACACGATCACGGCGCGCTCGACCACCAAGGCCACGCGGCTCTCGGCCAGCAATCCGGCGAACGGCATCGTCACCTGGCTGACCGAGGGCTTCAACCAGCGCGACGAGCTGGTGATCGATTTTGAGCGCTCCAACCTGGTGCGCCTGCGCCATCCGCCGAAGAAGGAGGCCGCCGCGTGAAGATCTCCGACCTCACCGGCAAGGACAACTACTTTGAGGCCTTTGAAGTCGGCCAGGTCATCCGCCACGCCCGCGGCAAGACCATCGAGGGGCTCGAGAACGTGCTGATCACCAACCTGGTGATGAACACCGCCCAGGCGCACTTCAACGAAGATTCCATGCGGGGCAGCCAATACGGCGGCCGGCTCTCCTATGGCGGGGTCAACTTCTCGCTGGTCATGGGCCTGGCCATGCAGGACACCGGCGAGAACGCGCTGGCCGAGCTCGGCATGGACAATATCCGGCTCTTAAGCCCGGTGGTGCACGGCGACACCCTCTATGCCTATTCCGAGGTGCTTAAGCTCGAGGAGGCCGACCGCGAGGACGCCGGGGTGGTCATCTTCCGCCACTATGGGGTCAACCAGGACGACAAGCTGGTCTTCCAGGGCGACCGGCGCATGCTGATCAAGCGCGCCAGCCATTGGGCGGACCGATGAGCGGACCCCTGGCCGGCCTGAAGATCCTAGACTTCACCCAGGCGCTGGCCGGGCCTTTCTGCACTCAGAACCTCTCCGACCTGGGCGCCGAGGTGGTCAAGGTCGAGGCGCTGGACGGCGGCGACCTGTCGCGCAACTCCGGTCCCTTCCACGAGGCCGATCCCGAGCACCGCTATTCCGGCTATTTCCAGTCGATCAACCGCGGCAAGAAGAGCCTGAGCGTCGACCTGAAAACCCCGGAAGGGGTCGAGCTGATCAAGACGCTGGTCCCGCAGTTCGACGTCGTCGTGGAGAACTTCCGCGTCGGGGTGATGGAGCGGCTGGGCCTGTCCTACGAGACCCTGGCGGCGCTGCATCCGAAGCTGGTCTATGCCGCCATTCGCGGCTTCGGCGACCCGCGCACCGGCGACAGTCCTTACCTCGACTGGCCGGCCTATGACGTGGTCGCCCAGGCCATGGGCGGCATGATGGGGGTCACGGGCCTGGCCGGCGGCCAGCCGATCAAGA
Source organism: uncultured Caulobacteraceae bacterium (assembly GCA_937890965.1). Classification (GTDB taxonomy): domain Bacteria; phylum Pseudomonadota; class Alphaproteobacteria; order Caulobacterales; family Caulobacteraceae; genus Poindextera. The sequence continues at coordinate 6,531 of CALAEG010000283.1, forward strand.
TCGGGCCGGGCGTCGGCGACACCGTGCCGGCGCTCTATGCGGCGCTGGGCATCGTCAGCGCGGTGCTGCATGCGCGCGCGACGGGGGAGGGCCAGTTCCTCGACGTGGCCATGGTCGATGCGGTGCTCGGCGTCAGCGAGCGGATCGTGCACCAGTATTCCTTCGGCCATCAGGTTCCGGGACCGGAGGGCAACCACCACCCCTTCCTGCTGCCCTTCGGCATCTATCCGGCGGCCGACGGTTTCGTCGCCCTGGCCTGCCCGGGGGACGCCTTCTTCCGCGCCCTTTGCCCGGCGCTGGGCGCGCCCGAGATCCTGGACGAGCCGGAATTCGCCACGCCCAAGGCGCGGGCGGCCAACCGGGCGCTGGTGATCGAACGCCTTTCGGCCCTGACCTCGGTGCTGACCAAGGCCGAGCTGCAGCAGCGGCTGGGCGGCGTCGTACCGTTCGGGCCGGTCATGAACATCGACGAGATCGCCCACGACGCCCATTTCGCCGCGCGCGACATGTTGGCGCCCATCGCGCTCCCAGGTTTCTCCGAGCCCATGCGCGTCGCCGGCCAGCCCATCAAGTTCGCCAGGACCCCGGCGGCCGTCATGCGCCGCGGGCCGGACCTTGGCGAAGACACGCTCGCCGTCCTGCGCGATCATGGCGCGAGCGAAGACGACATAAGACGCTGGCGTTCGGCCGGCGCGATCCGGGAGGACTAGCCCATGACCACACGCCCCATGCGCCTTCGCCGCTCGCAGCTCTCGGTGCCGGGGGTGAGCGAGAAGATGATGGCCAAGGCCGCGGCCAGTGACGCCGACCACGTCTTCCTCGACCTGGAGGACGCCGTCGCCCCCTCGGCCAAGGCCGGGGCGCGCAAGACCATCGTCGAGGCGTTGAACGGGCTCGACTGGGGCAAGAAGACCCGCTGCGTGCGCATCAACGACGTCACCACCTCCTGGTGCTTCGAGGACGTCATCGAGGTGGTCGAGGGCGCCGGCAAGAATATCGACACCATCATGCTGACCAAGGCCATGCGGGCCGCCGACGTGCAGTTCGTCGACCTCCTGCTCACCCAGCTCGAGGGCAAGCTGAAGCTGGAACGCCGGATCGGCATCGAGGTGCTGATCGAGGAGGCCGGCGGCCTGCAGAACGTCGAATCCATCGCCGGCTCGTCGCCAAGGCTGGAGGCGCTGATCTTCGGCATGGGCGACTATTCCGCCAGCCAGCAGATGAACCTGCGCGGCTGGGGCGGGGAGGGCTATCCGGGCGATGTCTTTCACTATCCACGCTTCCGCATCGCCATGGCGGCGCGGGCGGCGGGGCTCGATCCCGTCGATGGTCCCTATGCCAATTTCCGCAACGAGGAGGGCTTTCGGCGCGAGGCGCGCATGGCCTTCATGCTGGGCTTCGTCGGCAAGTGGGCGATCCATCCAGCCCAGATCGCGCCGGCGCTGGAGATCTTCTCGCCCACATCAGAGGAGGTGACGCGGGCCCGCGAACTGGCCGCGGCCTACGACAAGGCGCTGGCCGAGGGCCTGGGCTCGGTCAATGTGAACGGGACCATGGTCGACGCCGCCTCGATCCGCATCGTCATGAACACCGTGCGCAAAGCCGAGCTGATCGGGCTCTAGGTTTAGCCACGAAAAACACGAGCGAGAGCCTCAACCCTAAACGTCATGGCCCGACTTGTTCGGGCCACCCATGAACGCAGGCGATGGTGAGTTCGTGGAGTGGTTCAACCGCTCCGGATCAATGGCCAGCATCGACGTTCATGGGTCCCCCGCATTCCGCCGCTTCGCGGCTCCAGCGGGGGATGACGGGGAGGGGTTGGCGTCGCCGCTTAACGTTCGTGTTTTTCGTGGCTCATTCTTTCGGGACGCCGCCGCAGCGCCTCCTGTAGACTGCGGTCCAGACGCCGCCTTAGAGGATATTCCCTATGCAGCTTCGCTATTCGTCCGAGGAAATCCTCGCCGACCACCCCTATGCCAGGCCCAACCTGTTCGGCGAGCGCAGGCTGCACGGCGGCTATGGCGCGGACGGGGTCTATTATTCGCCGCGCACCCTCAAGCGCTGGCCGGCCATCCAGGCCTGGCGCGAGAGCTTCGAAGGGAAGGGCGGCGAACTGGTCGACGCCGACACCCGCATCCTGAATGCGCCGCACTATCCGAACCTGGCGCAGATGAAGTTCCTGCTGGCCAACGGCGTGACCCTGCCGCTGTGGAACAACCTGACCACGACCGGGATCATCGAGGGCCGCGGCCGCATGCTGGCCACCATCCAGGCGCCCGACTTCCAGCCCCTGGTCGAGGAGGACATTTCCGAGACCGCGACCGCGCACCTGAACCGCGGCCTCTTCGTCGCCCACGGCCTCGACGAGGGCGGCGACGGCACGCCGGCGATCGGGGCGCACGACCAGATGTGGTACGTGGCCCGCGACCTGGTGCTTGGCAAAAACGCGCACCCGGTCCCGGAGATCCCCGAACGCGGCGGCCGGCCGGGCGCCGAGGGACGCGAGATGCCGCAGATCCCCGTCGGCCACGAGATGCTGATCAAGCAGCTGATGAACGTGCTGCTGATCGAGATCCGGGCCGAGCGCGGTTTCGAATTCAACGTTAACCTGATGCGCGACCCCGAGGCCTTCGCCGACCGGCGCGCGGACGCCGACCGCGCCGCGGCGATCATCGACCAGATCCGCCAGGACGAGGCCAGCCACGTGGCCTATCTGCAGCTCTTCATCTCCGAGCTGCGCCCGCTGCATTTCAAGACCGCGAGCGGCGTCGTCGAAGGCAAGACGTTCATCGACCCGGTCTGGGCGAAGATCGTCGCCTACGGCGCCGACCAGGTGCCGAAGATGCAGCGCGAGACGACGCGCGAGCTGATCGAGACCTGCCTGAAAGCCAAGCCCGACGGCCGCGCGCTGGTGGAGCGCTTCGACGCGCTCGGCGACAACTAGCAGGCCCCCAGGAGCAGAGCATGGATCTGGCTTCCAAGGTTGAAGACGATCAGGTGGGAACCACCGCCGCCCTGGCGAGCCGCCTGACCGGACTGGTCTGGAGCGACGTCACGCCGGAGGCCGCCACCGTCGCCAAACAGTGCCTGCTGGACTGGCTGGGCGTCTCCATCGCCGCCCGCGACGAGCCGCTGGTGCGGATCCTGCTGGACGAGTTCGCCGAGGG
>CALAEG010000284.1 GCA_937890965.1 uncultured Caulobacteraceae bacterium
TCTTGCCCGAGCCGAACAGGTCGCCGACCACGTTCATGCCGTCCATCAGCGGGCCTTCGATCACGTGCAGCGGCCGTTCGACCGTGAGCCGGGCCTCCTCGGTATCGGCGTCGATATATTCGGTGATGCCGTGGACCAGGGCATGTTTCAGCCGCTCGGCGACCGGCTCGCTGCGCCAGGCCAGGGTGACGGCCTCCGGGCGTTTGTCCGACTTCGAATAGCCCGGCGCCATCTCCACCAGACGCTCGGTCGGGCTTTGATTTTGCTTCGGTTTGCGGTTGAGAATGACGTCCTCGACCGCTTCGCGCAGTTCCGGATCGATGTCGTCATAGAGCGGCAGTTCGCCGGCATTGACGATGCCCATGTCCATGCCGGCGGCGACGGCGTGGTAGAGGAAGACCGAGTGGATCGCCCGGCGCACCGGCTCGTTGCCGCGGAAGCTGAACGAGACGTTGGAGACGCCCCCCGACACCCGTGCGCCCGGCAGGGTCGCCTTGATGATTTTCGTCGCCTCGATGAAGTCGACGGCGTAGTTGTCGTGCTCCTCCATGCCGGTGGCGATGGCGAAGATGTTCGGGTCGAAGATGATATCCTCGGCCAGAAAGCCGATTTCTTCCGTTAGCAGATTATAGGCGCGGGTGCAGATGGAGACCTTGCGCTCGGCGGTGTCGGCCTGGCCCTGTTCGTCGAAGGCCATGACCACGACGGCGGCGCCATAGCGCTGGCACTTGCGCGCCTGTCCGAGGAACTTGGCCTCGCCCTCCTTCATGCTGATGGAGTTGACGATCGCCTTGCCCTGAACGCATTTCAGCCCGGCCTCGATCACCTCCCACTTGGAGGAATCGACCATGATCGGCACCCGCGCGATGTCGGGCTCCGAGGCGATCAGGTTCAGATAGGTGATCATCGCCTGCTTCGAATCGAGCAGGCCCTCGTCCATGTTGATGTCGAGCACCTGCGCGCCCGCCTCGACCTGCTGGCGCGCCACGGCCAGCGCCGCGGTATAGTCGCCCTCGACGATCAGTCGCTTGAAGCGCGCCGAACCGGTAATATTGGTCCGTTCACCGATGTTTACGAACAGGGGACGCGTCATGCGAGCTCGAACGGCTCCAGTCCAGCCAGGCGGAGCGACTTGGGCCGCTCCGGAATGGTGCGCGGCGGCTTGCCCCTGGTGGCCTCGGCGATCAGCCGGATGTGTTCCGGGGTAGTGCCACAGCAGCCGCCGAGGATGTTGACGATGCCGCTCTCGGCCCACTCGGTCAGCATGGCGGCGGTCTCGCCCGGCGTCTCGTCATATTCGCCAAAGGCGTTGGGTAAGCCGGCATTGGGATAGGCGGCGACCAGGGTGTCGGCGATCCGCGCCAGTTCGGCGATATGCGGCCGCATCAGTTCGGCGCCCAGGGCGCAGTTCAGCCCGACCGCAAAGGGTCGCGCATGCCGGATCGAGTTCCAGAACGCCTCGACGGTCTGACCGGAGAGCGTGCGGCCGGATCGGTCGGTGATGGTGCCGGAGATCCAGATCGGCAGCCGCTCCAGGCCGTCGTCCTCCAGGTCCAGGATGGCCTTGATCGCCGCCTTGGCGTTCAGGGTGTCGAAGATGGTCTCGACCAGGAAGAGGTCGACGCCGCCCTCGTGCAGGGCCAGGGCCTGTTCGCGATAGGCGCCATAGACCTCGTCATAGGTGACGCAACGCGCGCCGGGATCCTCGACCTTGGACGACATCGACAGCGTACGGTTCAATGGCCCCATGGCGCCGGCGACGAAGCGCGGCTTATCGGGCGTCGCCGCCGTCCAGCGGTCGGCGCTCTCCCGCGCCAGCCGCGCCGAGGCCAGGTTCATGTCGCGCACGGCGGCTTCCAGGCCGAAGTCCGCCTGGCTGATCGAGGTCGAGTTGAAGGTGTTGGTCTCGGCGATATCCGCGCCAGCGGCGAAATAGGCGTCATGGATCTCGGTGATCAGGTCCGGCCGGGTCAGGCAGAGCGGATCGTAGTCGCCCTTCAGCGGCAGGGTGTGATCCTTGAACCGCTCGCCGCGGAAATCCGCCTCGACCAGGCCCTGCTTCTGTAAGAGCACGCCCCAGGAACCGTCGAGGATCAGGATGCGCTCTTTCGCGACCGCCTTCAGCCTTTCGATGCGTTCGGATCGGTTCATTTCACAGCCTCCCCGCGCGAGCCCAGCACGCGGCAGATCGCATAGACCAGTTCGGCATGGGCTGCGCGGTTCAGGGTGTAGAAGTGCAGGTCGCCGAAACCCTCCTCGGTCAACCGCACGCACATCTCGGCGGCCAAAGCGCTGGCGATCAGCTGCCGGGTGCCCGGATCCCGATCGAGGCCCTTGAACAGCGCCGTCAACCAGTCCGGCAACGGAATACCGCAGGGCTGGGCCATCTTGCGCAGGCCCTTGAAGTTCGACACCGGCATGATCCCGGGCAGGATGGGGATGGTTACGCCGGCCTTGCGCACCTGGTCGGCGAACCTGAGGAAGGCGTCGATATCGAAGAAGAACTGGGTGATGGCCCGGGTCGCGCCAGCGTCGATTTTCGCCTTCAACACGTCGATGTCGTGCTCGATCGACGGGCTCTCCGGATGTTTCTGCGGATAGAGGCTGACGCTGATTTCGAACGGCGCGATGCGGCCGATGGCCTTGGTCAGCTCGGTCGCATTGGCGTAACCGTCCGCACGCGGTTGATAGGCGCCGCCGAGCTGGCCCGGCGGATCGCCGCGCAGGGCGACCAGATGGCGGATGCCGGCGTCCCAATAGTCCCGGATCACCTCGTCGACCTCGCCGCGCGGGGCATCGACGCAGGTCAGGTGCGCGGCGGGCTTCAGCGTGGTCTCTTCCAGGATACGGCGCACGGTGCGGTGGGTGCGCTCGCGGGTCGAGCCGCCGGCGCCATAGGTGACCGAGACGAAGTCCGGGTTCAGCGGCTCGAGCTTGCGGATGCAGGCCCAGAGGTTTTCCTCCGATTCCGGCGTGCTGGGCGGGCCGAACTCGAAGGATAGCGATTGCGGGCGCGTGATGTGGCCAGCCTGGCGCGCGGCCGAGCGGGCGACCGGGCCAAGCGCGCTCTCGATTGGGACGACGACGGGGCTCATGCGGCGCTCCTTTGCTCGGCGGCGTTGGCCTGGGCGGTCCAGATCTTCACGGTCAGGCCCTTCTCGCCGACCGGCGTCAGGCTGATCGGCTCGACGGGGCAGAGGCCGGCGGCCGCCAGCCAGCGGTCCATTTCCGCATCGGATAGGCCCAGCCGGCGATGCTGGTGCGCCTCGCGCAGGAATTCGAGCCCATGCGGAGCGAAATCGACGATCAGCAGCCGACCGCCAGGCGCGACCAGCCGCGCGGCCTCGGCCACCGCCGCGGCCGGATCGGCCAAATAGTGCAGAACCTGGTGCACCACGACCAGGTCGGCGCAGGCGGTCGGCAGCTGGGTGGCGAAAATGTCGCCGTGGCGTAGTTCGCAGTGGTCAAGCCCCGCATCGGACGTGGCGCGCCGCGCGATGTTGAGCATCTGCTGCGACAGATCGAGACCCAGCGCGCTCTGGGCGGCGGGCCCAAGCAGGCTGAGCATGCGGCCGGCGCCGGTGCCAAGATCGATCACCCGCCGGAACGGGCCGGGCCCGACGGCGGCCAGGATCGCCGCTTCGACGTCGGCCTCGGAGACGTAGAGCGAGCGCAGTTCGTCCCAATGGGCGGCGTTCTGCGCGAAATAGTCGGCCGCCGCCTTCGAGCGCTCGCCACGGACTGCCTCCAGGCAGGCCGCGTCGCGGGCGATGCCGACATCGCCGCCATCGGTCAGAGCCAGGATCTCGTCGATGAAGGCGCGCGGGGCGCCGTGGGTCGCCAGCCGGTAGAAGACCCAGGCGCCATCGGGAAAGCGCTCGACCAGGCCGGCGGCGATCAGCAGTTTCAGGTGGCGGGAGACGCGGGGCTGGCTCTGATCAAGCACGCGGGTCAGCTCGGCCACCGCCAGCTCCTCGCGCGCCAGGAGCGCCAGGATGCGAAACCGCGTCGGCTCGCCGGCGGCCCGCAGCATCTCCACAACCTGTCGCGACGACTGGCTCATGCGGGGATATAAAGATATCTTTATGTCTAAAGTCAATCAGGATTCGACAGGAGCCGCCTATTCGACCACCGGATTGACCAGGGCCTCGCCGGCGAAGAAGCGGCGGAGGTTTTCCAGGGTCAGGGCGACCATTTTCGGCAGGGCGGCGGCCGTGGCGCCGGCGGTGTGCGGGGTCAGGACGGTGTTCGGGACGTCGGCCCAGCGGGCGGCGGCGGTGGGTTCGGTGGCGAAGACGTCGAGCGCGGCCATGCCGAGGCGGCCGTCCTTCAGGGCGGCGATGAGCGCCTCCTCATCGACCAACTGGCCGCGCGCGACATTGACCAACAGGCCCTGCGGCCCGACAGCCTCGATGATCTCGCGCGAGATCAGGCCGGCATTGTCGCCATCGGCGCGGGCGGCCACCACCAGGATGTCGCTATCCCGCGCCAGTTCAACCAGGCTGGCGGCGCGCGGCCATTTCGCGTCCGGCTTGTCGCGCGGCCCCCACCAGGAGACGCTCAGCCCAAAGGCCTCGGCGCGCCTGGCGACGCCCTCACCGATCGCGCCCAGGCCGACAATGCCCAGCCGCTGGCCGGCGAGCGAGCCGGTGATCTTCTTCTCCGTGGCCTTCCAGCCGCCGCTGCGCACCAGCCGATCGCCCTCGGTTATTCCGCGCGCGGCCGCCAGGACCAGGCCCATGGCGTGGTCGGCGACGTCCTCATGATTGACGCCCGGCGAATGGCTGACCTTCAACCCGCGCCCGCGCGCCCAGTCCAGATCGACGCCATCATAGCCGGCGGTGAAACAGGCGATCAGGCCCAGGTGCGGCAGGCTCTCGGCGAAGGCCTTGTCGATGGGGAACTCGCCCGCGACCAGCAGGGCGCGGATGCCGCTGGCCGCCTCCAGCGGCGGACCGGCCCATAGCCGCCAGACCGTGAACTCCGCCTCGAACAGCGGGCCGAGCACGCCCAAATGCGGCTGCACGATAAGGATGGCGGGCTTGCTGTCGGGCATGGCGACCTCAGCTCTCGGGCCTTTCAATAGCGCCAGGCGGCCCGCCTTGGCCAGTCCGCCCTGTCGGAACCAAGGCCAGACCGGGGGGCGGCTCAGGATTTGGGCCGCCCCTGATTTTCCGTCATCCCCCGCTGGAGCCGCAAAGCGGCGTAATGCGGGGGACCCATGAACACTCACGTTCACGGTGATCATGGGTGGCCCCCGGACAAGCCGGGCCATGACGACGGGGGGACGTGGCCGCTAACGTCCGAACTTCTGGAACTTGATCCGCTTGGGGATCAGCGAGTCCGCGCCCAGGCGGCGCTTCTTGTCTTCCTCATAGGCTTCGAAATTGCCTTCGAACCATTCCACGTGGCTGTCGCCTTCGAAGGCCAGGATGTGGGTGGCCAGTCGGTCGAGGAACCATCGGTCGTGGCTGATGACCACGACGCAGCCGGCGAACTGCTCGAGCGCGTCCTCCAGGTTCTGCAGCGTCTCGATGTCCAGGTCGTTGGTCGGTTCGTCGAGCAGGATGACGTTGCCGCCGGTGGTGAGCGTCTTGGCCAGGTGGACGCGGTTGCGCTCCCCGCCGGACAGCTGGCCCACCTTCTTCTGCTGATCGCCGCCCTTGAAGTTGAACGAGCCGACATAGGATCGGCTGACCAGTTCGCGGTTGCCGATCTTCATCACGTCCAGGCCGCCGGAAATGGCCTGCCAGACCGTATCGTTGGGTTTGAGGTCGTCGCGGCTCTGGTCGACATAGGCCAGCTTCACCGTCTCGCCGAGACGGATCGAGCCTTGATCCGGCTTTTCCTGGCCGGTGATCAGCTTGAACAGGGTCGACTTGCCGGCCCCGTTGGGGCCGATCACCCCGACGATGCCGTTGGGCGGCAGGCGGAAGGTCAGGCCCTTGAACAGGACCTTGTCGCCATATTCCTTTTCCAGCCCATCGACCTCGATCACCACATTGCCCAACCTGGGGCCCGGCGGGATCTGGATGGTGGCGAAGCTCTGCTTTTCGCGCTCCTGCTGGTTGGCCATCTCGTCATAGGCCGCCAGACGCGCCTTGGACTTGGCCTGCCGCGCCTTGGCCGATGAGCGGACCCATTCCAGTTCGCGGGCCATGGCGCGCTGGCGCGCCTCGCTCTCGCTGTTCTCCTGGCGGACGCGCTTTTCCTTCTGTTCCAGCCAGCCGGAATAGTTGCCCTCGTAAGGGATGCCCTTGCCGCGATCGAGCTCCAGCGTCCACTTGGTGACCTGGTCGAGGAAGTAGCGATCGTGGGTGACCAGGATGACGCAGCCGGGGAAGTTCTCCAGGTGGTGCTGCAGCCAGGCCACCGATTCCGCATCCAGGTGGTTGGTGGGCTCGTCGAGCAGCAGCATGTCGGGCTTCGACAGCAGCAGCCGGGCCAGCGCCACGCGCCGCCGCTCGCCGCCTGACAGCTTCTCCACCCCGGAATCGTCGGGCGGGCAGCGCAGGGCGTTCATGGCCATCTCGACCTTGGAATCGATGTCCCACAGGTCGCCCGCGTCGAGCTTTTCCTGCAGCGCCGTCATCTCTTCCATCAGTTCGTCGGAATAGTCCTCGCCCAGCTTGGCGGCGACGGCGTTGTATTCGTCGAAGAGCTTCTTCTCCTCGCACCAGGCGATGACATTGCCCCAGACGTCGAGCGCCGGGTCCAGGTGCGGCTCCTGTTCCAGATAGCCCATCTTGGTGCCGTCGGCGGCCTTGGCCTCGCCGGAGAACTCCTTGTCGAGGCCGGCCATGATCTTCAGCAGGGTCGACTTGCCCGAGCCGTTGACCCCGACCACGCCGATCTTGGCGTCGGAATAGAAGGACAGCCAGATGTTCTCGAACACCTTCTTGCCGCCGGGAAAGGCCTTGGTCAGGCCCTGCATCTGGAAAATGTACTGCTGCGCCATGCGGCTCGCGCTTTCGAGGAAAATTGAGGGTCGGGGGGAAACGCCGGCGTTCTAGCGAAGCGGCCGCCTTACGTCCACGCCGCCAATGGCAACGTTCGCCACGCATATGCGTTTGACTCCCAACGGGCGCAAGTCGCCGTTCTTGATTTAAGGAGACATCCCCATGGATAAGAATCGCATCGCCGGCGCCGGCAAGGAAATCAAGGGCGCGACCAAGGAAGCCCTCGGCAAGGTCACCGGCAATATCGGCAAGCAGGCCGCGGGTACGGTCGAAAAGAAGGTCGGCACGGCGCAGCGCAAGATCGGCGAAGCCGCCGACAAGGCCCGCAGCGACGCGCGCCGCTAGACCGTCTTCGAGTTTGAGTGAGAGAACCGCGGGTGAAAGCCCGCGGCGTTTCTCGTTTTGGGCAAACGCTCTCTTATTCCGGGCTAAGCGAACCTAGTCCGCGTCGCCACCGCGGCCGGGCGGGCGTAGCACCGGGCTAGCCAGTCGTGGACTTGAGGGAAGGGCGAGAGATCGAGGCGCGCCGCGCGGGAGGGCGACAGCACGCAGGCGACGTTCAGGTCGGCGACCGTGAACTCGTCGCCGAGCAGCCATGCGCGATCGTCCAGCGTCCGGTCGAGCAGGCCGAGCGCCGGCCGGACCACCGCCCGGGCCGCCTCGCCCATTGCCGCGCGGAGCTGCACCAAGGGCGCGTCGTACGGCACCCAGGGCTCCAGATGGCCCTGCGCCCAAAGGGTCCAGCGCCAGGCCTGGGCCTCGCCCTCATTCGTTTCCGGATAGAGCCAGCCCGCGCCATAGGTTTTGGCCAGATAGAGGTTGATCGCCAGCGATTCCGACAGCGCGAAACCGTCGTCGACGATGGTCGGTACCGCGCCGGCCGGATTGAGCTTCAGGAACTCCGCCGACTTCAGCTTCGGATCGTCAAAAACCAGCGGCACATGGACATAGTCCAGCCCCAGCTCGGCGGCGGCCCACAGCACACGCATCGTGCGAGACCGGGGCGATCCGTAGATGGTCAACGCCATGCGACGTGATTGGCGGCCCGAGTCGCGGGCGTCAAGTCACCGTCCGCGCGGCATGTCCTTGAAGGCCACGTCCTTGTCGACGCGGATGTCGCCGGGCAGGCCCAGCACCCGCTCGGCGATGATGTTCTTCAGGATTTCGTCGGTGCCGCCAGCGATGCGTAGGCCCGGCGCCGAGAGCAGTCCGCCCTGGAAGGCCGCCGCCAGCGGGGCCATGGCCGGATCGTCGATGATGCCGAACTGATCTTCCATCTCGACGGCGGCATTGGCGAGGTCCTGCAGCTGGCCGGCGGCGATGATCTTGCCGATCGAGCTTTCCGGCCCAGGCGTCTGGCCGCGCGACAGGGCGGTCATGGTGCGGAAGCGGGTGAACTTCAGCCCCTCGGACTGCACGTACCAGTCGGCCAGCTTCTGGCGGAACGCCTGGTCCGACAGCGCCGAACCGGTGGACGTCTGTAAGCTTCGCGCCAGCTTCATGATGGTCGAATAGTCCAGGCCCGAACCGCCGCCCACCGCCAGCCGCTCGTTCATCAGGGTGACCAGCGAGACCTTCCAGCCGTCGTCGATGGCGCCCAGCCGCTGGCTGTCCGGCACGCGGACGTCAGTGAAATAGACCTCGTTGAAGTTCGACCCGCCGGACATCTGGTGGATCGGCTTCACCTCGATGCCGGGCGACTTCATGTCGATCCAGAACATGGTCAGGCCCTTGTGCTTGGGCGCTTCGGGGTTGGTGCGGACGATGACGATGCCAAAGTCGGCGTAGTGGGCGCCGGAGGTCCAGACCTTCTGGCCATTGATCACCCAATCCGCGTCTTTGGCGTCGCCGTCGCGGATCGCCCGCGTTGAGGCCGCCGCCACGTCAGACCCGCCGCCGGGCTCGGAGAAGAGCTGGCACCAGATCTCCTCGCCGCGCAGGGCGGGCCCGACGAAGCGCTGCTTGGTTGCGTCATCGGCGAAGGCCATCACGGTCGGCACGCACATGCCGAGCCCGATCTGGAAATAACCGCCGCCGCCGGCGCCAACCTTCGCCTCTTCCTGGCCGAAAATGACCGACTCGATCGGCGTGCCGCCGCCGCCCCCCCATTCTTTCGGCCAGGTGATCTGGGCGTAGCCGCCTTGGGCTTTCTTGGCCTGCCAGGCCTTGGCGCGCGCCATGTCGTCGAGATCAAGCGCGCCCTCCTCACCGATCACAGACGCGGTGGAGGGATGTTTGGGCGCGTTGGCCTCCAGCCAGGCGCGGGCCTTGGTGCGGTAGGCGACTTCTTCGGGGCTGTCGGTGAAGTCCATGGCGCGCTCTCCCTTAGGCCGCGTTGCGACGTTCGAGCTGGCTGACCAGCCGTTCTTTCCAGACCGCCGGGGCGCCGGCGACCAGGGCCAGCTGGCGCGAGCGGCGGTAATAGAGGTGGGCATCGACCTCCCAGGTAAAGCCCATGCCGCCGTGGGTCTGGATGTTTTCCTTCGAGGCGAACCAGAAGGCTTCGGACGCCGCCACCCGCGCCGCCGAGGCCGCCACCGGCAGTTCGGCCGCGCCGGCGTTCAGCGCCCAGGCGCCGTAATAGGCGTTGGAGCGGGCCAGCTCGTTCTTGACATAGATGTCGGCCAGCTTGTGCTTGATCGCCTGGTAGGAGCCGATCTGCCGGCCGAAGGCGAAGCGCTCCAGCGCATAGGATTTGGCCATTTCCAGGCTGCGGTCGGCGCCGCCCAGCTGTTCGAACGCCAGGAGCACAGCGGCGCGGTCCATCACCGCCTCGGCCAGGGCCGCGCCCTCGCCGGCCGGGCCCAGCCGCTCGGCGGCCGCGCCGGCAAAGGTCAGCTTGGCGACGCCGCGGGTGGGATCCAGCGTCTTCAGCGTCTCGCGCGTCACGCCGGCGCCTGAAAGATCGACCAGGTAGAGGCCCGAGCGTCCGGCCTCCTTGGCCAGCACCACGGCATAGTCGGCGACATCGCCATCGGTGACCGGAACCTTGACCCCGGTCAGCTTGCCGCCCTCGACGCGGGCCTGGATGCCGGCCTCGGAATAGGCGCCGGGTCCTTCCGAGGTGGCGAAGGCGCCGATCAGCTCGCCGGCGGCGATCTTCGGCAGCAGCTTGGCCTTCTGCTCATCGGAGCCGGCCAGCATCAGGGCCTCGGCCAGGAAATAGACGGTCGAAGCGAAGGGCACCGGCGCACAGACCCGGCCCAGCTCCTCGGCGATGGCGCAAAGCTCGATGCGGCCCAGGCCCAGGCCGTTGTACTGTTCGGGAATCGCCGCGCCCAGCCAGCCCTGTTCGGCGATGCGCCGCCAGAGCGGCTCGTCATAGCTGCGGGCCGGATCGTCGAGCACGCCGCGCACCACGGCCGGCGTGCAGGCGGCGTCGAGGAACTTGCGCGCCTCGGTCTTGAGGAATTTCTGGTCGTCGGAATAGTCGAAATTCATCGCCTTCGAGCTCTCGTTTCCGCGTTCCCGGGCAGGATAGGCGTCTTTGCGCCCTTTCCGAAAGATTGACCTCGCGTCAAGGATTTAGCGCCATAAATGCGGCTCTTTTCATCCCTCGCGAGCCCCCATGGCCAAGGCACAGTTCCATCGCAACCAGAAGGTCTGGGTCGAAACCGTCGGCACCTGGGCGGTGATCGAAAAGATCGTGCCGATCTGGGCCAAGGGCTTCGATGAGCCCGTTCGCATCACCTACGATGTCGGCCTCGGCCGCGACTTCCTCTCCCACGACCTGAAGGCCGAGGATCTGATCGAGGCCGAGGAAGCCGCCGACGGCGCGTCCTGGCGGCTCCTGCGCGCCCGCAACAAGTGGCAGGCGCCCGAGGACTGCAGCCACCACCCCTTTCCCGGCACCTTCCCGGTGGTGGTCACCGACGAGGCCGACTGGGGCGGCTGGCGCGTGCCCGGCGCCGAATACGACCGCGACCCGCGCAAGATCGAGGCCCAGGCCCGGCTGATCACCACCGCGCCGCTACTGCTGGCCCTGGCCCGCGCCCTGTCCGCCCTGGTCGCGGAGTCCCCCGACGATGCGCCGGCGCCCATCCAGGCCCTGGCCCAGAAGGCCGCGGCGATCGAACGCCACATCGCCGAACTGCCCCCCGCCCCGGAACCCGCCCACGCCGACGCGGCGGAGTAGGTCGCGCACCACAAAGGGTCGGTCTGACGGCGGGACTCCTAAGCATCACGCCACGGGTCTAGGGTTGCGCCCAGCTCTGCGCGAATGAACCAGCGCGGAGGTGAATTTCAGGGGGCGCGCCGTGGCTATTCTGCTTTCCCGCTACTTTGTCCTGCAGTTGGTCGTGTTGTTGACCGTGGCCTTCGCGGCCCTGGCGCTGGGCGTCGACGTCTGGTGGGGATTGCCGCTGGTGGTGCTGGCGCCGCTGCTGGCGCTGGGGGTCTTCGACCTAATTCAGCAGCACCACGCTATCCTGCGCAACTATCCGATCATCGGTCACATCCGCTTCATGCTGGAGTCGATCCGGCCCGAGCTTCGCCAGTACATGATCGAGGACGACCGCGACCCGGTCCCCTTCAGCCGCGAGCACCGCGCCCTGGTCTATCAGCGCGCCAAGGACGTGCACGACGCCAGTCCGTTCGGCACGGTGCAGGACGTCTCGGCCGTCGGCTACGGCTGGATCGCCCACTCCATCCGCCCGAAGGTGCTCACCGACCAGGACTTCCGCGTCACCATCGGCGGACCCGATTGCCGCCAGCCCTATTCGGCCTCGGTGCTCAACATTTCCGGCACCAGCTTCGGCGCGGTCAGCGCCAACGCCATCATGGCCTTCAACAAGGGCGCCAAACTGGGCGGGTTCGCGCACAATACCGGCGAAGGTTCGATCAGCAAATACCATCGCCGTCACGGCGGCGACATCATCTGGCAGGTGGCGACCGGCTATTTCGGCTGCCGCACGCCGGACGGGCGCTTCGATCCGGAACGGTTCCGGATCCAGGCGATCGAACCCCAGGTCAAGATGATCGAGGTCAAGCTGAGCCAGGGGGCCAAACCCGGCCATGGCGGCGTCCTGCCCAGGGCCAAGATCACCGCCGAGATCGCCGAGACCCGGGGCGTCGGCCGCGACACCGACTGCGTATCGCCCGCCGCCCACAGCGCCTTTTCGACCCCGCGTGAGTTCATGGACTTCATCGTGCGCCTGCGCGAGCTCTCTGGCGGCAAACCGGTCGGGATCAAGATGGCGGTCGGTCACCGCTATGAGTTCCTGGCCATCGTCAAGGCCATGCTGGACATGCAGGCAGCCCCCGACTTCATCGTGGTCGACGGTGGCGAGGGCGGCACGGGCGCGGCGCCGTCCGAACTGAGCAATCATGTCGGCATGCCGCTGACCGAGGGCCTGAGCTTCGTGCACAACGCCCTGGTGGGCGCGGGCCTGCGCGACCGCATCAAGCTGGGCGCCAGCGGCAAGCTGGTCAGCGCCTACGACCTTTGCCGGGTGTTCGCGATCGGCGCGGACTATGCGCTTGGGGCGCGCACCTTCATGTTCGCCGTGGGCTGCATCCAATCCCGAACCTGCCACACCAACGGCTGCCCCACCGGCGTGGCCACCCAGAGCGCGCTGCGCCAGCGGGCCCTGGTGGTGGCCGACAAGGCCCCGCGAGTGGCCAACTTCCATCGCAACACCATGCGAGCCCTGGCGGAGCTGCTCGGTGCGGCCGGCCTCGGCCATCCGGATGACATCAAACCCTGGCATCTGCAGTTCCGCCACCAGAGCGGGGCGGTCCTGCGTGGCGACGACGTCTATCCTCACGTGGCGCCGGGGGCGATTCTCCGAGGCGAGATGAGCGACGATCTGAGCCGCGAATGGCAGCGCGCCCGTGGCGACAGCTTCGAGCCGGCCTATTCCGGCGAACTGACCCTGGCCGAGATCGCCGCGGCCGGGTTGGAGCCTGTGCTGGAAACATAGCATCTGCGCCCTTTTGCGGCGTCCGGCGGCCAGTCCGGCTGGCGCTCCTGGCCCCGCATGGCTAAATGCCGGCCATGCGCACAGATACGCCCCAGCCGGTCCGGCTCTCCGAGTACAAGCCCCCCGCCTTCCTCATCGACGAGGTTCGTCTCGACTTCATGCTCGAGCCCGCCACCACGCGTGTGAAGGCGCGGCTGGCGATCCGGCGCAATGGCGAGCATGCCGAGCCGCTGGTTCTCGACGGGGTGCGGCTGAAAGCCGTCTCGGTCGCCATCGACGGTCAGGTGCTCGAGGCCAGCGCCTACGAGATCGACGATGAGCATCTGACCGTCGCCGCGACCCCCGACGCGTTCAGCCTGGAGACCGAGGTCGAGATCGATCCGGAAGGCAACACCGCGCTGGAAGGACTCTATATGTCCGGCGGGCGATTCTGCACCCAGTGCGAGTCCGAAGGCTTCCGCAAGATCACCTGGTTCGCCGACCGCCCCGACGTGCTGTCCCGCTTCACCGTACGCATGGAGGGCGATGCGGCGATCTATCCGCGCCTGCTCTCCAACGGCAATCTGGTCGAGGCGGGCGCGGCGCGCGGGGGACGCCATTTCGCGGTCTGGAGCGACCCCTTTCCCAAGCCCTGCTACCTGTTCGCCCTGGTCGCCGGCGAGCTGGACGAACTGGCCGACAGCCTGGTCACCATGAGCGGGCGCACCGTCGCCTTGCGCATCTATGTCGATCCCGGCATGGCGCCGCGCGCCGCCTACGCCATGGACGCGCTGAAACGCTCGATGAAGTGGGACGAAGACGCCTTCGGGCGCGAGTACGACCTGGACCTGTTCATGATCGTCGCCGTGCGCGACTTCAATTTCGGCGCGATGGAGAACAAGGGGCTGAACATCTTCAACTCCTCGCTGCTGCTCGCCGACCAGGCCACCGCGACCGACTATGACTACGAGCGCATCGAGGGCGTGATCGCGCACGAATATTTCCACAACTGGACCGGCGACCGCATCACCTGCCGTGACTGGTTCCAGCTCTGCCTAAAGGAGGGGCTGACCGTCTTCCGTGACCAGAGCTTCTCCGCCGATCAGCGCGGCCACGCGGTCAAGCGCATCCAGGACGTGCGCATGCTGCGCGCGCGCCAGTTTCCGGAAGACGCCGGCCCCCTGGCCCACCCGGTGCGGCCGTCGAGCTATCTGAAGATCGAAAACTTCTACACCGCGACCATCTACGAGAAGGGCGCGGAGGTCATCCGTATGCTGAAGACTCTGCTGGGCGACGAGGATTTCCGGCGCGGCATGGACCTCTATTTCGACCGCTGGGACGGCCATGCCACCACGGTCGAAGCCTTCATCGAATGTTTCGCCGAGGTCTCCGGCAAGGACCTGACCGACTTCTTCGCCTGGTACGAACAGGCCGGCACACCCGAGGTGACCATCGCCAAGTCATATGACGAGGCCGCCCAGACCCTGGAACTGACCATCGACCAAGCCGTGGCCCCCACCCCCGGCCAGCCGGACAAGCGACCGCTGCCGATCCCGCTCTCCATCGGTCTGCTCGACGACGAGGGCCGCGCCCAGACCTTTCGCTTCGCCGGCGGCGACGCCTCCGAACAGGCGCTGATCGTCGTCGACAAGCCCCACACGGTGGTCCAGCTGGAGGGCGTCGAGCGCCGACCGGTGCTCTCGGCCATGCGCGGCTTTTCAGCGCCGGTGAAGCTGGTCACCGATTCCGAGCCCAAGGACCGCTATGTGCTGATGGCGTCGGATGCCGATCTGTTCAACCGCTGGGAGGCGGGCCAGGACTTGGCCCGCGACCTGATCCTGGCCCGCGCCGCCGGCCGGCCGGACGAGGTGGGCGAGGAGCGTTTCGCCGCCGCCATGGGCCGCGCCCTGGCCGACCAGTCGGCCGATCCGGCCTTCAAGGCCCAGGCGCTGTCCCTGCCCAGCGAAGCCGACCTGGCCATGGCGCAGGACCCCGCCGATCCGGCCGCCATCGACCAGGCCCGCGACGCCCTTCGCGCCCGGCTCGCCGTACACTTAAGGGAACTGCTGCACCGGCTGCATGGCGGCTTGCAGGAGGCCGGCGAGTTCTCGCCCGACTCGGCCAGCGCCGGCCGCCGCGCCCTGCGCAACGGCGCACTGGAGCTGCTGGCCGCCGATCCGCATGCGGACAACCGCGAGCGCGCCATCGGCCATTTCCGCGCCGCCGCCAACATGACCGACGCCATGGGCGGGTTGAACGCGCTGATGCTGATGGGCGGCGAGGAGTTCGAGACCGCGCTGACCGAATTCTACGAGCGCTGGAAGGACGAACCGCTGGTCATCGACAAGTGGTTCTCGGTCCAGGCGCGCAGCACCGCCGAGGATGCGATCGGGCGTGTGCTGGGCCTCACCGCCCACCCGGGCTTCGATCCCAAGAACCCCAACCGCCTGCGTTCGCTGGTCGGCGGTTTCGCCAGCGCCAACCCAGCCCGCTTCCACGATCCCTCCGGCGCCGGCTACCGCTTCCTCGCCGACCAGATCCTGGCCGTGGACGCCTTCAACCCGATGACCGCGGCCAGGCTGATCGAGCCCCTGGGCGGCTGGCGGCGCTATCGCCCCGAACTGGGCGCCCTGATGCGCGCCCAGCTGCAGCGCATCGTTGACACGCCGGGCCTGTCCAAGAACGTCTTCGAACTGGCCAGCCGCTCGCTGGACTAGGCGGGTCTAGCCTTCAATTCCACCTCGGCCGCCTCGCGCGGCAGGCGGGCGCGATAGCGGCCGCTCAGCCCCGGATCGGCGG
>CALAEG010000285.1 GCA_937890965.1 uncultured Caulobacteraceae bacterium
CGGGTCGTCGGCATGACCGCCCCCTGGCTCGCCTTCATCTTCGCCGGCGTGGCGCTGCTGTTCTATGCAATCAGCTAGGACGGCGGCGGATTCAGTCCTGCCACGGTTGCGGCGGCCGTCCCCCATCGCCATAACGCCCGCATGGACGAGAACCTTCTGCACGATGTGGTCAAGGCGGCGCTCGCCGCCGGCGCCGACGCCGCCGAGGCCGTGCTGGCCGAACGCCAATCCCTGTCGGTCACGGTCAGGGCCGATGCGCTGGAAGAGGTCGAGCGCGAAGAGGCGCGCGACTTAGGTTTGCGGGTCTTCGTCGGCCAGCAGCACGCGACCGTGTCCGGCTCCGACCTCTCCGCCGACGCCCGCGCCAAGCTGATCGAACGGGTGGTGGCCATGGCCAGGCTGGCGCCCGCCGACCCCTATGCCGGCTTCGCGCCCGAGGACCGGTTGGCCAAGGGGCCCGGCCCCGATCTCGACCTCTTCGATCCGACCGAGCCCACGGCCGAATGGCTGGAGGACCAGGCCCGCACCGCAGAGGCCGCCTCCCGCGCCGTGGCCGGGGTCACCAATACCGACGGCGCCTCCAGCGGCTGGTCCGCCTCGCGCTGGCTGTTTGTCACCAGCGGCGGCTTTTCCGGCGCCCACCAGGCCTCGTCCTTCGGCATCTCCGCCTCGGCCATCGCCGGCGAGGGCGCGGGCATGGAGCGGGGCGGCGACGGCCGGAACCTGCGCTGGCGCGCCGACCTGCCGGCGCCGAACGCCGTCGGCGCCGAGGCCGGACGCCGCGCCGTGCAGCGCCTTGGCGCGCGCAAGATCGACTCCACCACCGCCACCGTGGCGATCGAAAACCGGCTGGCGGTTTCGGTGCTGTCGCCGCTGATCAACGCCATCGCCGGACCGGCGGTGGCGCGCGGCGTCTCCTTCCTGAAGGATAAGCTGGGCCAGCAGATCTTCGCGCCCGGCGTCAACATCATCGACGATCCGCACCTGCCCCGGCGCCTCGGCTCTTCGCCTTTCGACGACGAGGGGGTGGCCGGTCAGCGCCGCGCCCTGATCGACGACGGCGTGCTGACCACCTGGCTGCTCAACTCGGCCTCCGCCCGTCAGCTGGGCCTGGAGACCACCGGCCACGCCTCGCGCGGCCTGGCCGGGCCGCCCGGCGTCTCCACCTCCAACCTGACCCTGCAGCCCGGCGAACTGGACCTGGCCGCCCTGATGCGCCAGGCCAAGGACGGGCTCCTGGTCACCTCGATGTTCGGCCCGTCGCTGAACCCGAACAATGGCGACTGGTCGGTCGGGGTTTCCGGCTTCTGGTTCGAGGCCGGCGAGGTCGCCTATCCCGTCTCGGAAATCACCGTGGCGGGCAATCTGAACGACATCTACAGCCGTCTTGTGGTCGGCTCCGACCTGGAGATCCGCGGCGCGGCCAATGCGCCGTCGCTGCTGGTCGAAGGCGTCGCGATCGCCGGCCGCTGATCATTCAAGCGAAGGTCAAAGCCCATGCCCGACCGCCAACTGCTGCACATGGTCATCGGCGGCGAACTGAAGGAGCTCGGCGGCACCGAGTTTCGCGACCTTAGCAAAGTCGAATTCGTCGGCGCCTATCCCAACTATGCCGAGGCGCGCCGGGCCTGGGCGGCGCGCGCCCAGGCCACCGTCGACAACGCCCTGACCCGCTACTTCATCATCCACGCCCACAAGCTGCTCGATCCCCGCGAGGACGGGCACGAAGAGGGCCACGAACACTAGGGCGAGCCTCGCGAACGGCCCGGCCTGGGTCATTGCCAGATCGACCGTCGGCGGGCCTTACTGCCGCTGAACCTCAACCCATGAACGGAGCGGCCATGTCGACGCTGACCTATGAGATCGTGGAGCATGACGGCGGCTGGGCCTACCAGGTCGATGGCGCCTATTCCGAAACCTTCCCCACCCACGACGCCGCCAGGGCCGCGGCGCGCAAGGCGGCGGCGGAGCAGGAGCAGGCGGGCGAGACCACCGGCATCGAATACGAAGACAGAGAGGGCCGCTGGCACGGCGAGGTCGCGTCCGGCGACGACCGCCCGGAAACGGACGTCGAGGGCTAGCCGCCCCTTAGCCCCTCGATGAGCTTCACCCAAGTCAGCTGCGACGTCGCCAGCGCCGCGGCGCGCCCGGGAGGCCGCTCCGACCACCCGCGCCTGGTGCTGACCACCACCATCCTGGCCTCGAGCCTGGCCTTTATCGACGGCTCGGTGGTCAATGTCGGGCTGCCCGCCATCGGCAAGAGCCTGCATGCGGCCGCCGGCGAGCTGCCCTGGGTGATCAATGCCTATCTGCTGCCGCTAAGCGCGCTTCTGCTGTTCGGCGGCGCGGCGGGCGACCGGTTTGGGCGTCGCCTGACGCTGATCGTCGGAACGCTGGTGTTCGCCGCAGCCTCGGCCGCCTGCGCCCTGGCGCCGAGCATGGCCCTGCTGCTGGTCGGCCGTGTGGTGCAAGGCGTCGGCGCGGCCATCCTGATGCCCAACAGCCTGGCCATTCTCGGCGACGCCTTCTCGGGCGAGGCGCGCGGCCGGGCGATCGGGACCTGGGCGGCCGTGGCCGCCATGGCCGGCGCCATCGGCCCAGTGCTGGGCGGCTGGCTGATCGACACCGTGGGCTGGCAGGCGATCTTCCTCATCAACCTGCCGGTAGCCGCCGGCGCGGTCCTGCTCGCCTGGCGCTTCGTGCGCGAGACGCAGAACGACAATCCGGTTCCCCTGGATACGGAGGGCGCGGTGCTCGCTACCCTCGGGCTCGGTCTCCTCACCTGGGGGCTGACCATCGGTTCGGGGCCGCAAGGCTGGACGACCATGGCCGCGCTCATGCTGGCGGGCGGCTTTCTGCTTTTGGCCGGCTTCGTCCTGGTCGAACACCGGCGCGGCGACAAGGCCATGATGCCGCTGGCCCTGTTCGCCTCGCGCAACTTCGTCGGCTGCTCACCCTGCTGGTCTATGGCGCGCTGGGGGCCCTGCTCGTGCTGGTCCCCTACGAACTGATCCAGGCGGCGCACTATTCGGCGACGGCGGCGGGGGCCGCGCTCCTGCCCTTTCCGCTGGTGATGTCGGTCGCCTCGCCGGCGCTGGGCGCCTTCGCCGGCAAGGTCGGCGCGCGCATCCCGCTGATCGGCGGATCGCTGATCGTCGGGGCGGGCTTCCTGCTGGCCATGCGGATCGGGCCGGGCGGCAGCTATTGGACCACGGTGTTGCCCGCCATTCTGGTCATGTCGGTCGGCATGGCGGGGGTCGCAGCACCCTTGACCACGGCGGTGCTGGCCTCGGTCGACAGCCGCCATACGGGCTCGGCCTCGGGGTTCAACAGCGCCGTGGCGCGCGCCGGCGGCCTGATCGCCACAGCCCTGCTCGGCGCAGTGCTGGCCGCCGCCGGCGCCAGCCTCACCGCCGGCTTCCGCACGGCCCTCCTGGCCTGCGCCATCGCCTCGGCGGCGGGGGCGGTGAGCGGCTTCGTGCTGATCCGCACGCCGCCCGCCGGAGCCTCTACTCCCGCCGGAACAGGACCAGCTTTTCGGTGAAGAACACGCCCCACCATGGGGCCTTGTAGTCGGCCTTGATCTTCACCGGGTCGTAGGCGTCCGACTGGGTCCAGTCGAAGAAACTGATCCCCTTGGGCTCGGCCTCGCTGAAATAGCGTTCGAAGATGAAGTCGAGTACGCCGGGCTTGCCGGCCCTGGTGTGCAAGTAGCGCGGCGACAACTGCTTCAGCGCCTGACGGATCGGCTGGCCCTGGCGGAAGTGCATGTAGAACACGCTCATGATACCGGCCCGGTCCGCGCCCGACTTGCAGTGTATGAGGGCCGGGTACTCGATGGACTCGAATAGCTCGCGCACGCCGCGCATGTTCTCGGCGCTGGGCACGTCGCGCGAGGTTGCGGTGAAGTTGACCAGCTTCATGCCGAGCTTTTCGCAGGCCTGCTTCTCAAGCACATGGAAGCTGCCGTCGAAGCCGCCGCGCAGGTTGATCACCGTTTTGATCCCCGCCGCCTTCCAACGTTTCAGTTGCGCCGGCGGAGGCTGGTTGGTGCGC
>CALAEG010000286.1 GCA_937890965.1 uncultured Caulobacteraceae bacterium
GCGGGGGATCACATGGAACGGCGCCGGCGCCTGGCTGATCGCCTCGCAGTCGCGGCAGGCGAACTTCTCACGCACATGCTGGATCACCTTCCACTGGCGGGGGATCACCTCCAGCGTCTCGGTGACGTCCTCGCCAAGCTTGGACAGGCGCCCTCCACCGCAGCACAGACAGACGCTTGGGCCTGGCACGATGATCCGTTCTCTGGGCAGATGCTCCGGGAACGGCTTGCAGGCGGGCCGCTTGCGCGTGAACGCCGCCACGGTCGTGGTCTTGGCGGCGGCCATCTCGGCGGCGAGTTCGTCGCAGGTGGTCGAGGCCTCCAACTCCTCGAGTTGCAGCTCCATCTGATCCGGAAGCCGGGCGGTGCACTCGGTGTGCGGGCCGAACCGCTCGCGGTTCAGCTTGGCGATCTGAAGCTTCAGATGGGCGATCAGGGCCTGATCGTCAGACCGCTGGGCGTGGGCTGTGGCGAGCTCGGCCTGCGCCGTCGCCAGCGCCGCCTTCAGCGCTTCGAAGTCTTCGGCAGAGGCGGGCCGATCAGCGTCCACAACACAGATGGAATCACAAAACGCGCCGCTTGTGGCGCCCCTATCTGCGCCTCGGGCCAAGTTTTTTAGGGCTAACCCCACCGCCTGCGGCCGCCAGGTCAGCTGTGGGTTACGCCAGTCTATCCCCTCAAGCAGGTAGCTCATCTGACCGGCGGTCAGGGCTACCACTCCGTCCACGGTCTGGGGCCAGATGAAGCGCCCGCGATCCAGCCGCTTGGCATAGAGCGACAGCCCGACCCCATCATGCCAAACCGCCTTGATCAATGACCCGCTGCGGCCACGGAAGACGAAAACGTCGGCGGCGAACGGGTCGCGGCCCAGCCCTTCCTGCACCAGCAGGCTCAAACCTCGCATGCCCCTGCGCATATCCGTGTGGCCGGTGGCGATCCACACGCGCACCCCGCTCGAAATGGGGATCATCGCAGCGCCCGTAGCGCCGCGCTCACCATCGACACCGTCGCCGTCGCGCCAATCATCACACGGGCGCCGCTGGCCAGCTCGACCACGATCGCCGGCTCCGACCGGGCCGCGGGCTCCACGGCCCTTGGACCATCGACAATCACCGCCGGGACAAACTGGGCTTCGGCCCACGTCGCCATGACCTCGCGGCGCCACTTGTAGATCAGGCTGGTCGAGACCTCGAACTGGCGCGACACATCCGCCACGATCGCCCCAGGGGTGAACGCCGCCATCAGAATCTGGCGACGCTCCTCAGAACCCCAACGTCGGCGCCGCTCCGGCCCCGTCATCAGCGTTACGTGGGCCATGCTGCACAGCTATGAGCGCTCATAAGGACTCCTTACGAGCGCAGCATCCCGACCTCACCCCACCTGGAC
This sequence comes from uncultured Caulobacteraceae bacterium, assembly GCA_937890965.1. Taxonomy (GTDB): domain Bacteria; phylum Pseudomonadota; class Alphaproteobacteria; order Caulobacterales; family Caulobacteraceae; genus Poindextera. Next base: position 1,386 of record CALAEG010000286.1, read on the forward strand.
AAGGCGGCCGTCACCGGAGGGGTACGATGGATGCGACGAGTATGAAGCCAATGTAGCTGTCGGCGGTCTTGTCGCACCGGGTGGCCAGTCTGCGGCTGTGCTTGAGCTTTGAGAAGCACCGCTCGACCAGATTTCGCAAGGCGTAGGGATGGCCGTCGATGACGGGCTGGACGTTTCGGTTACGCTTGGGCGAGATGACGGCGGCGATGCCGCGAACCTTGCTCGGCTTGAGCAGCGCGACTGCAAGCGCCTTAGCCCTATACCGAGAAACGCACGTGGCACTATCCAAGTAATCGAAACTGGACGGCCAATCCCAAGGGCTATCGCCTAGGATGCAGACCAGACTAGCTCTCATCTGCTCCGCGCGGGTCAGTTCTACGGAAGGAGGATCGGCGGGCACGAAGTGAGTTATAGTGGTCGCAGCGATCGGTGAACGGGAACGACACACTCGCCCGCGAGGAGAATGTCCTGGCGCTGATCCACCAAAGAACTAGGGAGGGCGTATGAGGTCGGGTGCCGGCCACCGAATACTTTCGGCCGGCACCCGTCCATCCATTGGAATGTGAGGTTCCGGAGATGCTGCTAACATAGCAATCTGGCCTAATTGTGGCCACGCTATTCACCGATCCGGTTCGAGTTGCGCGTAAACGAATAGGAGGCCGGGAGCTCCTGCGGTCGCGCTCGGCGACATCAACCTGTCGCGGGAAATGTATAGGAAGGCATCGCGACCTAGCCGCGTGGATATGACTAACGAGATCGATCTACATCTAGGTCGCCGTTTGCGTCTTCGACGGCGCACCCTTGGACTTACGCAGCAGCAGTTGGCTGCGGCCGTCGGTGTGCGCTTCCAACAAATTCAAAAGTACGAGAGCGGTCATTCGCGTATGTCGGCGGTGCGTCTGTGGCAACTGGCCGGTCCGTTGAGCGTCGGGTTGGACTACTTTTTTGAAGGCCTTTCCAGCGATGCGCTTTCGAGTGCAGCCTAAAACGAACAAGCCGCAGTTGGTCGTGCAGACATCGCCTACGCCATACCTTTAGGACAGCGCCGGGCTCGACATAACCCGCCGCGCCTTCCAACCACAACCGGAATGCAGTCGCGACTAAGGCTGCCGAAGCGACTCGGTGGCTCCGCGCACAAGTCACTTAGCTCACAACGCGTCCGAATTGGTTGCCTCATGTGCAAAGGCGGCATAGCACTTGGAGCCATTAAGGGCTCCGGCTTGGTGCGACCTTGAGGTGGCTGCAGTTGTCGACACGGGTATCACCGGTTCTGGCAGCGGTCGTCGTCAATGCAAACGATCCGCCGGCGTCTAGAGTTAACTCTAAGCGCAGGTAGGCGCGATGGGCCTGTTTCAGTTTCGGATAGCAACGTTTATATTTGCAATCCTCCTGCAGCTCGCCGGTTACTGCTGTCACGCAGAGGCGCTCAAAACATTTCCGGCTCTGCCCGCTGGAATCGACCCAGCATCATTGCCTGACTGGCTGCATACTTACACGGATATTCCGCCCAAGTCGGTCGTGTCCCTCGTAAATGGTGTGGTTTTGATCTTGCAGGACAAGGGCCTGCGGGTCAGTTCGCCGATGGGGCGCTGGAGAGCCTGACCGGGGAGTTCTCCCAGCTCTATTCGGGCATGGCCGGCCATCGATCGCGCCGGAGATGTTGCTGCGGGCGATGCTTCTGCAGGCGTTCTACTCCATCCGCTCGGAGCGGCAGCTAATGGAGCGGCTGGAGTTCGACCTTTTGTTCCGCTGGTTCGTGGGCTTGGGGATCGACGATCCGGCTTGGGATCATTCGACTTTCTCGAAGAACCGGGACCGGCTGCTGGACGGAGAGATCGCCGCCAAGTTCCTGGCCGCGGTGCTGGCGCAGCCGAGGGTCAAGAGGCTGTCATCGACCGATCACTTCAGCGTCGATGGCACGCTGATCGAGGCCTGGGCTTCGATGAAGAGCTTCAAGCCCAAGGCCCCGGAGGGTGGCGGTCCACCGGACCCGCCGGCGTCGGGCGGCCGCAACGCCGAGGTCGATTTTAAGGGCCAGAAGCGCTCGAACGAGACTCACCAGAGCACCACTGATCCCGAGGCCAGGCTTTACCGCAAGGGACCAGGCATGGAGGCCAGGCTCTGCTTCATCGGCCAC
>CALAEG010000287.1 GCA_937890965.1 uncultured Caulobacteraceae bacterium
GAGCGGGTTGAGGAAAAGTGTGAAGCGGTTTTCCGCCCGCAACCCGCTCTAACCCCTAGGGTCCGGACTCATTTGATCCAGAAGGTGACGATGGCTGCGATGATGACGCCAGCGAGGAAGTTGGCGGCGAGTTTGTCGTAGCGCGTTGCGACGCGTCGGAAGTCTTTGATCCTGGCCCAGAGCCTTTCGACCTTATTGCGTTGTCGATAGGCGACGACGTCATAGGGGATGGGTCTTCGCCGTGAGGTGGTGGTCGGGATGACCGCCTCAATGTTTCGCTCGGCCAGCAGCTTTCTGAGGTGATCGGCGTCATAGCCTCGATCGGCGAGCAGCCTGTCGAAGGGGCCAGCGGCTTCGACCAGGTCGCGGGCCATGGTGATGTCGTTGGTGTTGCCGGCGCTGAGCAGCAGCACGCGAGGCCGACCCTGGGCATCCACCAGACCATGGATTTTGGTGGTCCGACCGCCTCTGGAGCGGCCTATGCTCTGGAAGAAGGCCCCCCTTTTGCGCCGGCGGCCGAGCGGTGCGCCTTGACCGAGGTTGAGTCGATGGCCGCTTCACCGGTCCAGATGCCGGTGTGGCCAGTCAGCGCCTTGAAAATGCCGGTCCAGATCCCCTGGCGGCTCCAGCGGTTGAAGCGGTTGTAGATCGTCGTGTACGGCCCGTATTCGGCCGGACAATCGCGCCATCGCGCGCCAGACTGCAGCATATGGACGATGCCGCTGATCACCCGACGGTCATCCACCCGGCGAGCCCCGCGTCGACCTCGCGGCAGATGCGGCTCAATCCGAGCCCAACCCTCGTCGTCCAGCCAGTAAAGCTTGCGCATTCAAAGCTCCCTTCCAGAAGCCTTGAATCAAAACTGCGACTGAACCGCTAGACCTTTATTGAGTACGAACCCTAGGAGTCGATCACGTTTATGATTTTGGATTGTTTCAATCCAAAATCATCGTGATCTAGAGCCGCCGTCAGGCTCTGGCGGCGGCGACGAGCATCGCCTCGAACGCTTCGGTGATCGCGGCGACCGCTCGGTTTTTATAGGCGAAGACGCCATCATGCGCTTCCGGATGGACGAGCATGGTGGCGTTGGCTTCGAAGACCAGCACGCGACCGTCGGGCAGGACCCCGAAGTCGATCCCGGCATAGTCGAGGTCGAGCCTGCGGCCGATATCGCCGATCGCCGTCATCGCGGCCGCGCCGAGCACGGCCTGTGGATCGTCGATGAACCTCTGTTCTTCCGCGCGACGCGCCGCGTCGTCGCCCATGCGGGCGCTTTCGTGGTGCACCAGCCAGTCGCGCGAAATGGCGAGATGGTAGGGGTATGGCCGCCGGTCGATGAAGACGACCCGGTATTTGCGGTAATAGCCGTCAGGGCCGCGATAGTCGTGAAAGGCCGTCGCATAGTGGTGGCCGGACGTCTCCAGCGCCTCAAGCTCGGCCTTGGTGTCCGCCAGCCGCAGGCCCTTGCCGCCGTGCGAGCCCATGGGCCGGATCAGGACCGGGGGCTCGAGGCCGGCCTGTTCGATCGCGCCCGCCAGGCCTAGCCGGTCGATATCGGCCGCCGAAATCCGCGCGACGGCCGGCACGAAGACGCCCTCAATGTCGCCCAGCAGGGCGGGCGCCGCATCGCGCCGTGTGCGCATGACCGCGTCCGGCGGATTC
>CALAEG010000288.1 GCA_937890965.1 uncultured Caulobacteraceae bacterium
TAACGCCAGCCACATGATCCCGCGCTCCCGTGAGGACCTGTTCAAGCGCCACGCGGCGCTGGAAGTCTGCGCCGAACACAGCGTCGGCCTGATGGGGCGCACGCCGGACTATATGAACGTCACCTTCGCCGGTTTCGCGGCGCGGCCGGACGAATGGTCGCTTGGCGACAATGAGGCTGGCGCGGAAAACCTCATCGCCTTCCAGAAGGAGATGCGGCGCAAAGATCTGTCGCTCACCCACACCATCATCCACCCGACGGTCGACAAGGCCCTTGGCGACGTGCCGAAGCCGGGCAACGACGTGGCGCTGCACAAGGTCGGCGAAACCGAGCACGGCATCATCGTGCGCGGCTCGCGCATCCTCGCCACCCTGTCGCCCTTCGCCGACGAGATGGCGGTCTATCCGGCCTTCCCGCTTGGCGAGGGCGCCGACGCTTACGCCCTGGCTTTCAGCATCCCGATGACGACGCCGGGGATGAAGATTTTCTGCCGCGACAGCTTCTCCCAGCCGAAGCATGCCTACGACCACCCACTGTCCGGGCGCTTCGACGAGCAGGACGCCTTCGTCATCTTCGACGACGTCGAGGTCCCGAAGGACCGGGTGTTCATCAACGCCAACCTCGCTGCCTACAACGCGGTGATGCGGACCTCCTGGTCACCCAACATCATGCAACAGACCATGATCCGGGCGCAGACCAAGCTGGAGTTCGCCTGGGGCATCGCCAACCGGATGCTGAAATGCATCAACGGCAAGCAGCCGGCCGCCCAGGAAATGCTCGGCGAGATATGGACCTTCTCCGAGTTCGCCCGCTCCGCGATCTACGCGGCCGAGATGCAGGCCAAGGAGTATCCCGGCGGCGTCTGGTTCCCTGACGTGCGGCCGCTGCACGCGCTTCGGGCGACGCTTCCCTACTGGTTCCCGAGGGTCAACGAGATCATCCGACTGCTGGGCTCCCACAATGTGTTCGCCGCACCCACGCTGGCGCAGATGCACGATCCCGAACTGAAGCCGCTGATCGACCGCTATCTCCGCGGCGCCGGCGACGTGAGCGCCGAGGAACGCGTGCGGGTCTTCCGCCTGGGTTGGGACTTCGTCGGCAGCGGGCTCGCCAGCCGCAACGAGCAGTACGAGCGCTTCTACCTCGCCTCCGGCGCACGCAATCGCCAGATCCACGAGATGTTCTTCGACCCTTCGCGGGCCGACCGCCTGGTGGACCAGTTCCTCAACCTCGACCCGCAAGACGCCAGCAAGGGAGGCGCGTCATGTCCGAAGGCCGCGTGAATGTCGCCGGGGTGGAGGTCTCCACCGATCACTACATCGACGGCCGCCGGATCGCCTCGAAAGAGCGCTTCCTCGACCGGTCGCCGGTTGACGGTTCGGCCCTCGCCGAGGTCTCAGCCGGCGGCGCGGCAGAAGCCGAGATGGCGGTCGATGCGGCGCGCCGGGCTTTCCCGGCCTGGGCGGCGCTGGGGCCGGAAGGCCGGGCGCCGATCCTGCGCCGCTTCGCCGAGGGCATCCTGGGCCGCGCCGCCGAACTCGCGGCGGTCGAGACTCTCGACAACGGCTCGCTGCTGACCGGCAACCAGCACCGGGTCATGCCCCGCGCCGCGCAGAACATCTCCTACTTCGCCGAGCATGCGCTGACCTTGGGCGGACACACCATCGACTCGCCGGAGGTGGTGAACCACGTCCGCTATGACCCAGCCGGGGTCGCGGTCCTGGTGACGCCTTGGAACGCGCCGATGATGCTGACGACCTGGAAGGTCGGTCCGGCGCTGGCGGCGGGCGACACCGTCGTCGTCAAGCCGCCGGAATGGGCGCCGCTCACCTGCTCGCTCATGGCCGACATCGCCGAAGCCGCCGGCGTTCCGGCCGGCGTGCTCAATGTGGTGCAGGGCATCGGCGAAGAGGCGGGCGCTGCGCTGACGCAACACCCGGACATCGACCGGATCAGCTTCACCGGGTCCACCGACACCGCCCGGCTGATCGGCCAGGCCGCCGCGCGCAGCATCACGCCGGCGAGCATGGAGCTTGGGGGCAAGTCGCCTTTCATCGTCTTCGCGGATGCGGACCTGAAGGCCGCGGCGCAGACCGTCGCCGGCCAGTACGTCAATGCGGGTCAGGTCTGCCTGGCGGGCACGCGCGTGCTGGTCGAGGAAAAGATCGCCGACACCTTCCTCGGCCACGTGCGCGAGGCGGTCGCCCACATGGCTGTGGGCGACCCGCGCGAAGCCTCGACCCGCGTCGGTCCGCTCATCCACCCCGAGCATTTCGAACGCGTGCAGGGCTTTGTGGACCGGGCCCGCAACGAGGGCGTCGATATCCTCTGGGGCGGCGAGCGGCACAATCAGGGTGAGCTCTACTTCCAGCCGACCCTGATCGCCGGGGCGAAGCGCGACCAGGAGATTTTCCAAAACGAGGTCTTCGGCCCCGTCCTCACCTGGAACACCTTCCGCGGCGACGACGAGGTGATCGAGGCTGCCAACGCCACCGAGTACGGCTTGGCCGCCACACTGTTCACTGGGAGCGAAGAGCGCGCCATGCGCATCGCGTCAGCCGTCGTCGCCGGCACGGTCTGGGTGAACTGCTTCTTCATCCGCGAACTTGGCGCGCCGTTCGGCGGCTCGAAGCACTCCGGTATCGGTCGCGAAGGCGGAACCTGGAGCTTCGATTTCTACAGCGACATCAAAAACATAGCGGTCCGCAAGGGCTCGTTCGTCTGAGGGAAGGAACCCGACAATGATTCAGGTGACAGAGCTGGGATACGTAGGGCTTGGCGTCAAAGACCTGGCCGAATGGAAGCGCTTCGCCGCCGAGATCGTGGGCCTGGAGGTGGCCGACGAGGGTGAAGCCGGCCGCGCCTACCTGCGCATGGACTACTGGCACCACCGCATCCTCCTCGACGAGGACGGCGCCGACGATCTGAACGTGCTCGGATTCCGGGTCGCGGGCGCAGAGGATTTCCACGGCATGGCCGAGCAGCTCTCGGACGCCGGCGTTGCGGTGGAGATCGCAGCACCGGCCAAGGCGGACGACCGGCGCGTGCTCGAACTGATGACTCTCAACGACGCGAGCGGCTATCCGATCGAGATTTTCCACGGGCCGCAGGTCCAGGCCGACCAGCCGTTCCATCCCGGCCGGCGCATGCACAGCCGGTTTAAGACCGGCGCGGGCGGCTTGGGCCACCTGATCCAGCGGCAGACCGTGGGCTTCGAGAAGACCTACGCCTTCTACAAGCTGCTCGGCCTGCGCGGCGGCATCGAATACCGCGTCCCGATCCCCGGGGCGCCGCGGCCCCTTGAGTTGATGTTCCTGCACTGCAACGAGCGTGACCACACGGTCGCCTTTGGCATGCCCGGCGAGAAGCGGATCGACCACCTGATGCTCGAGGTCGACGACCTCGACGACGTCGGCCTCGCCTACGAAGTGGTCCGCAAGGCCGGCGTGCCCGTGGCCATCGCGCCTGGCCGGCACGCCAACGACCACATGTACTCGTTCTATTTCATGAACCCGTCCGGGTGGCAGATCGAGATCGGCTGGGGCGCGCGCCCGGCCTCGCAGCAGTCGGAATACTATCAGCGCGACACCTATGGCCACGAGCGAGCCGCGCCGCCGGCGCCGAAACCGCGGGCCGTCCAAGCCGCAGGCTGAGGGCGAGGCGCCGGGCTATCTCACCAGTCGATTCGGGCGCGCGCAGATCGCCGCCTGAACATCCGAATTTAGGGAGAACGATCATGTCCGTACTCGAAGGACCCCGCGAGGAATGGCGACGCATCCTGTTCGAAGGCACGCCTCAGTGGGTTAGGCCCGAGGGCGAATTCCTGCGCCTGGGCGATGGACGCACGGTTGTGGAGGCGGACGCCATTTACCTGCCGCCCTGCGATCCCACCAAGATCATCTGCATCCACCTGAACTACGAGTCCCGGCGGGTCGAGTTTCATGCGCCGCCGCTGACCACGCCGACCTATTTCCAGAAGCCGCTGACGACGCTGAATTCGCACCGGGGCAAGCTCAACCGACCGGCCGACTGCCAGTATCTCAACTACGAGGGCGAGATCGCGGCCATCGTCGGCAAGCCCATGCGCAACATCGCGCCGGACGATGTGTGGGATTACCTAGCCGGGTTCGCCGCGGCCAATGACGTCGGCGCTCAGGACTTCCGTGACACCGACGCGGGATCGATGCTGCGGGTGAAGGGGCAGGACGGATTTTGCCCGATCGGCCCGGGCATCGTCCGCGGCGTCGACATCCGCGAGTCTCAGGTGCGGACCTATATCAACGGCAAGGTCGTCCAGGACGGCCCGGTGTCGGACATGACCTTCGACATCCCCTACATCATGGCCGACCTGTCCCGGCACATCACGTTCCTGCCGGGCGACGTGGTCCTGACCGGCACGCCGGCGAACTCGCGGCCGATGCAGCCTGGCGACGTGGTCGAGGTCGAGGTCACCGGAGTCGGTCGCGTGACCAACACCGTGCAGGAAACGCCGGCGCCGACGCACAACATCGGCCACCAGCCGACGGACAGCGAACAGGTCCGGCGGGTTGCGCTGGGCCAGTTTCCGCCCCGCAACTGAACGCGGGCCATGGAGAACACGACCATGAGGCACCCGACCCGAAGCCACCGCGGGTGGCCACCAACACGATCTATTACGACAAGGACCACCCCTCGGCCCTGGTGCTGCCGGTGGTCTATCTGAACGGGCGCTAGGCGGCCGCTGCACAGGCCGCGCGGGTGCGCAGCATGGTCTTGGCCGCGTCGAGCGCACGGGCGATGGCCTCGCGCCGGTAATTCCAGATCGGATCGGCGTCCGGGGGCGTGATGGTCATGGTGGCGTTGGCCTCGAAGACGAGCAGATCGCCGTGCGGGCTCAGGCCGAAGTCGATGCCGGCATAGTCGAGTCCCAGCCGGTCGCGGATCGCCAGCAGAGCCGCCATGGCGCGGCGCCCCAGCACCCCGGGCATGTCGGTGAGGAAGGCGGCCTCCTCGGCGCGCAGATCGGGCCGATCGGCCATGGCGGAGGTGAAATAGTGCACCTTCCATTCGGTCGAAGCGGCCATGTGCAACGGATAGAGCTCACCATCAATCATCATGACGCGATATTTGCGCGCCAGGCCGTCCGCGCCGAGAGCGTTCAGCGGCTGGATCGCCAACAGACTCTCACCGGGGAGCTGGCCGGCCGCCTGGACGAGATCGTCGGCCTCCTCGACCCGAACGAAATGCTGGCCGGTGTGGAAGCCGGGCGAGCGTAGCAAAAGCGGAAATTCCCACGTGAGCGCCGCGAGCCGCGCGGCCGCGTCATCGCCGGTAAGGTCCCGCCGGGACAGGCGCTCGGTTCGCGGCGCGACGACGCCCGGCAGGCCGGCCATGCGCCGTGCATTCGCCTCGCGTGTGGTCGCCAGCACCACCTTTGGCGGGTTGATCACCGGCGCGCCGGTCCGCACCAGCACCTCGACGGCGCCCGCCAGCGCCTCGCCGCACAGCTCTGCGTCGCCGATGGCGTTGAAGACCAGGTCGTGCGCGGGCAGGGGACGGGTGCGGTCGTGGAATTCCGCATAGAGGGCGGTGACCGCGAAGACCCGGTCGTCCAACAGTAAGGCGGTAGGAATATTACCGCCCAGGCCCGACACCAGCAGCAGGACGCGCACCGGCGGACCGTCGCCGCGATAGGGTTTGGCCACCAGTTCGCGGCCGGCAAAGCCCTTGCGCCAGTGGACATCGGCTTTTCCCGCCTCGCCGAGGGCGAACAGGCTGAGCCCCAGGCCCTGGTGGGCTTCGGCGCAGTCCGGATCGGCGGCCAGCGCGGCTAGATAGCGCTGCCTGGCCTCGTCGAGCCGGCCGTCCTCGAGCAGCAGATTGGCCAGGTTGACCGAGGCCGGCGCGCGCTCGGGATGATGGTCGGCGGCCTGGGCGTAGGCGCTGAGCGCTGCGGAGCGATGCCCGCTGGCCAGGGCCAGGCCGCCCAGATTGGTCAGGGCGCCGAAATGGGTGACGTCGCGCCGCAGCACCTCGAGATAGGCCTGCTTGGCCTCATCGTCGCGGCCGAGCCTGGCCAGCAGGGCGCCGCGCTCGAACAGGGCGTCCAGGTCGTCGGGGCGCGAAGAGAGTGTGGCTTCGACATCGCGCAGCGCCGCCTCGAACGCGCGGCGCCGTTCCTCGGTCTCGTCGCGGTAAGACTGCGGCGTTGGAGTCGCGCTTAGAGCGTGACAGCCGAAAGTGTCAGCGATTTCGGCGTCCGTCACGCTCTAAACTTTTGAGTTTAAAGCATGATCGGTTCAGGTACCCTGAACCGATCATGCTTTAGGCGGCGACGGTGGCCGCGTCGAGGGCTTCCTGGGGATCGCGCAGCACATAGCCGCGGCCCCAGACGGTCTCGATATGGTGCTTGCCGTGGGTGGCGGCGGCCAGCTTCTTGCGCAGCTTGCAGATGAAGACGTCGATGATCTTCAGCTCCGGCTCGT
>CALAEG010000289.1 GCA_937890965.1 uncultured Caulobacteraceae bacterium
GGCGCACCCCAGGTCCGGTGCGCGTAGTAGCCGCCCCCGCCGCCGAACAGCAGCAACAGAACCACGATTATGATTATGAGTGTCATCGTTCGATCTCCTAGCTACTGATGGACATGGGCGGCGTAGGCTTCAGAAGGCTGCGGGCGGCCCGCCTGGGCTTTCACCGCTCGGGAAGCAGCGCCGGCGCGCAGCCGCTCCGCATCGACGATCATCGAGGCCATGACGCCGTCCGGAACGCGGGCTCGGCCGGTCAGGGCGCCGTCCGAAAGGGTCGCCAGGAGCCGCCGACGGGCTCGGCTGACCCGGCTCTTGATCGTACCTTGCGCGCAGCCGCAAATCGCGGCGACCTCTTCATACGACAGGCCCGTCACCCCGATGAGCGTCAGGGCTTCGCGCTGTTCGTCAGAAAGCTTCAACATGGCGCGTCGGACGTCATCGAGTTGAAGGGCGGCGTTGGGGTCTGATACGGCGACGAGAGTTTCGGCGGCTGTGTCAGGGTCAAGCGGGCAGACCCGCCAGGAACGGCGCCGGTCCGAATAGAACTGGTTGCGAACGATCCTGAAGACCCAGGCCTTGAGGTTCGTCCCCGGCGTAAAGTCGCTCCGATGTTGCCAGGCGCTCGCCAGGGCGTCCTGTGCCAAGTCGTCCGCCTGGGTCCGGTCATGGCACAATGATCGGGCGAACGCCCGCATGTGCGGGATGAGCGCGACCAACTCACTGCGATCAGCGCCCAAAGCGCAGCAAACATCGACCGTCATGACCTTGGCCTTTCCCGCCCGCGAATTCAGGCTATCAACTCGCTTAAGCTGACAGGCGCGCCCGGGGCGGCCTTGATCGAGGTCAACCCAACGGACGCTTTATTGTGACGTTTTGGCTCTCAGGGTAATACGCATGCGTCAACAGCCGCGCCAATTTGCATATGGATGCGTTCACGACCGCAATGGGCCCCCTTCCCGAAGAGAGCCCGAATCGAGCGGCGGAACCGAACGGTCGACCACCTGTTTTCTTATGTACATGGCCGATGACCGCACGCTGACAGCGCCGGAAATAAAGGAGATCGGCGAAGCTCTATTTGGGCCTTCCTGGCAGGGCGAGATGGCGAAAGCCATCGGGGTTCCTCGTCAGTCTGTCGGGCACTATTTGAGATCCGGGGGCGTGAGGGGCGCGCAGACCGCCGCCATCATAGGGTTGGTCGCGCGAGTGGCGGCGCGCGAGTTGTTGTCTTCGGATCGGCAGCGGGTTGTTGTGGACGCTCGACAGGCCGATCTCATCACGCTCCTCCATCGCTTCGACTCCCGCTAGGAAGTCGCGCTTTTTGACGACGCCCCGACGCGTCCCCTGTGTCCGGGAGCCAAGAGTCAGCCGCGGTGCATCACGCCTAGGCAATTGGAACCGTGAAGCGAAGAGCGGAGCCGCCGGCCGGATTGTTCTCGGCCCAAAGCCGGCCGCCGTTGGCCTCAACGATCGAGCGGCAGAGGGAAAGCCCAACGCCCATGCCGGTCGCCTTGCTGGTGACGAACGGCTGAAACAGCTTCTCCTTGATTTCCGGAGCGACACCAGAGCCGGTGTCGATGACGGAGATCTCGACCGTTTCGTCCGCCGCCCTGCGGGTGGCGACGGTCAGCTCCCGGCGCGGCATGCTCGTCATGGCCTCGATGGCGTTTCGGATCAGATTCACCAGCACCTGCTGAATCTGGATCTTGTCCATCAGGGCGGTCGACCGCCACTACGATGCACGAGATGTTTGTCGCGGCTTGATCGGCATCAATGTCGGGACGTGGCATCGTCGACATCGATAAGGGGTTGGCGTCGCCGTTGGCGGCGCGCGGGTGCGTCCATGGGCTATTGTCTGTCGGGGCGCTCCACCATCTAGGTAAGCACAATGAAACATCCCAGGACTTGGTATGTCGTCACCGACGGGGGACGCGCCCGCATTCTGCAAAAGCAGGACACGCCGGATGGGCGAGATGGGTTCGACACTCAATACGAGTTCGTCTCGGCGGACATCCACGGTCGCACGCACGAACTCGGTACGGAGCGACCAGGGCGAACGCATGAAAGTGCAAACTCCGCGCACCACGCCGTTGAGCCGCGTGAAGACCTGCACCGGACCGAAAAGCGGAAATTCGTCGACGAGGTCGCAAAGGCGTTGAACGAGGCCAACGCTCAGGATGCGTTCGACCGGCTAATCCTCGTCGCGCCGGCGCGTGCGCTCGGGGAGCTCAACCACGCGCTCGACGCGGCGACGCAGAAAAAGGTCGCGGCGCGAATGCAGAAGGATCTCACCCATGTGCCCAACGGGGACCTCTCGGAGCATTTTGCCGCTCTGAGTGGCTCCTGACGAGGCTACTGTCCGAGAACGTGTCACAAACGCGATGGCCGCATGGCCAGTGCTGGGCGCCGGCGCGCGCGCGGCGCTCGTTGATATGCCTCAAGGCCGCGCTTGGCGGCATGGCCCAACCTGAGCTGTGCGAACCGTCGATCCGAGCCGACCTGCGAACTGTGGATCGCCGAGGTCGCGCGCGCCTGCTTTCCCAACGGTCAGAGTGACGATGCGCCATGCAAGTTTCTGAAGCTCTCGCCACCCGGTTTACCTGCCGCGCCTTCCTGGACACACCGGTGCCCGAGGCCACCGTTAAGGCCATCTTGACGCGCGCCTCCAAGGCGCCGTCCGGCGGCAACCTTCAGCCCTGGCGAGTGTGGGCCCTGGCGGGCGAGGAGCTTGGCCGCCTCAAGGGCTTGGTGAAGGCCAAGATGGCGGCCGGGGATTTCGCCGACGGTATGCCTGAATACAACATCTTCCCGAACGATCTGAAGGAGCCCTACGCGACGCGACGGTTCGACAACGGCGAGACCGTCTACGCGGCGCTGGGTATCGGACGCGAAGACGATGCCGGGCGAATTCGGCAGGTCGAACGGAACTTTGAATTCTTCGGCGCTCCGGTCGGCCTCTTCCTGGCCATCGACCGGTCGATGCAGCCGGGCCAGTGGGCGGACTTGGGCATGTTCGCACAGTCGATCATGCTGCTGGCGCGCGAGTACGATCTACACACCGCCGCGCTCGAATCCTGGGCGTTACGCTACAAGACTGTCGGCGAGTTTCTCGGTATGCCGAAGGAGCTGATGCTGTTTTGCGGGATGGCTCTTGGCCACATGGATCCAGCCCAGCCCGTCAACCAAGTCCGCCTTGGCCGCGCGCCATTGAGCGAGTTTGCTACACTGAGCGGCTTTGAATCGCTATCGGTCTCAGACCCTGAGAAAACGCTCACATCGGCCGACGCCGCGGCTTGAGGCCCCGGTCCGACTGGGTCCTACGCCCATTGTTCCACAGCGCCGGCCCTGCGCGCTCGGACGGGTCCGACATTTGGCCGCCATCGGGGCTCGGCCAGTGGTTTTGCAAAATGCCACCCCTGGCCCAGGTCGACGCCGAGATCCAACACGCATCTTGCCACCTCGGCCGTTTCGATCATCTCCGCGACTGTCAAAACACCGAGTTCTCGACACATCGCAACGACATGCTTCAACACGACGGTGTCGCGTGGTCGGGCGCCCAGCGATTGAATGTAGCGGCCATCGATCTTGATCATGTCGACATCGAGCAGACGCAGATAGTCGAGCGAGGCGGCGCCCGCGCCAAAATCATCCAGACAGACCACGTGCCCCGCCCGGCGCAACGCCGCGATGGCCTTGTCCGCCGCCGCCAGATCACGAAGCTCTTGGGTCTCGGTGATTTCGATCATCAGTCGAGGACGCATTCGCGGGTTGGAAGCCGTCACCTCGAGCAATGCGCCGACGAAGCCGTCGTGGAGGAGTGAGGCCGCACTGACGTTCGCCGCGATCTTCGTCCCGGGCGCCGCCGCGGAGATGGCCTTCAACACGATCCTGGCGACCGCGAGATCGAACTCGACAATCAGGCCCAACTCTTCCGCCAGGATGATGGTTTCCGCCGGACTTGACCCGGTCTCGAACCTGGCGAGCGCCTCGAAATGATGGAGCGTACGACGCTTGAGGTCGACGATCGGCTGATACTCGAGACGAAAAGAGCCTCTCGAGAGTGCGTCTTTGAAACTGTTGCTCTGGTGAACCGTTCGGCTCACCGAGGCTGCAAACGTCGCCGCCGCCGCGCTCGGTCCATCTTCGATAAAACGGTCCAATGCATGGCGCATGGCTCTCAGGCTTTGTTTCGAGCCATCCTTGAGCGCCAACTCAGCGATAATCGGGCGAACAGCTCCACCTGACACAGCTTGAAGCCGTTCCGACAATCGCCCGTCCGAGCCTACGCCCCTCACCAGCGCGAACCTGTCGGGTGACATCTCGGTGGCGCCCAGACCATCGACCGATTCAGCACGCAGCGTGGCCGAAACCTGACGGCGCAGTTTCTCCGCCGATCCCGGCTCCATGGCCGCCGCGGACCGACCCAGGCCTTCCAGATCGACAAGGTCGAGGTGGACCGGGAGGCCTCCGGACGCGGCCTCGTCAATCAGCTTACTCACGACGGCCATAAAGGCCTCGCGATCGATCAGCCCGTTCTCTTGCCCCGCCATGAGATTCGACGTCGCCGGAGCGCCGAGACTAAGGGCGCAAGAGACATTGGCGTCCCGCTGGGTCATTCGAAACAGTGACAAAGACGCATGTCTTGCGAGGCTGCGCGCTTGGCGGGGCCTGAGCGCAATTTTCACAGGACCGCGTCGTTCGCCTGGCTTAAGGCCCGCAAGCAAGGCGACTAACAAGTCGGTGTCAGCGTCGGTAACGAGATCGCTCCAATCAGAGCCAACAAATTTCGACGGCTCACATCCGGTGAGCTGCCTTACCGCGCCAAGGGCGAACGTCACCTGGCCAGCCAGACTCAGCTCAAAAACGACGTCCGCGCCTGCGAACGCCAATCCCAGCAATCGCGCCTTTTGAGCGGTGTCTTGGCTATTGAGTTCAGGAGACATTGAATTTTCCCGTGCCGACGAGGTGACTCCAAGACGAATTGCAGTTGTCCTGATCCGGCGTTTAGAAATTGGCCCGTTCAAAACTCGCACAAACCCTTCCTGAAACCCTTAAAGGGGCCGAACAGACCCTCGACCGTGCTACTCAATATGAGCAGTTTTGCCTCAAGCGCGGCTTGGAGTTCGTCGTAGATCAATTGCGGCGTGCCATTTGAGGCGTGTCGATCTCCGCTCCCCTCGCCAAGCCGCCGTCGCGCGGCGCGCGGCGGCGGCAGACGATCGCGGTCAGGCGTTCGCCGTTCGCCAGATCGCTGATCAGCCTGGCTGTGCGCGGAAAATACTCGTCGCTAAGACGGACGGCGGCTCGGAGGCATCTCCAGGTGATCGATGAGGCTAACTGAACGAGCGCGCCGCGGACGGGGCGTGTCAGATGGCGCGCGCGTGGCGCTTGGCCTCCGCCGAAAAATAGACATCGAAGACGGCGGCGATGGATCTGACGAGCAGACGGCCGCGGGGCGTTATTTGGATCCTCGGGCCGTCCAGGCGAACCAATCCATCATCGACGAACACCTGCAGGCGCATGAACTCGCGCTCGAAGGCCAGGTCCGACCGGCCGTGCCGCGCCGCAACCGCCCGCAGATCGACGGTGAAATCACACATCAATCGCTCGATGATGTCGCCACGGAAGCGATCCTCGTCCGTAACGGCGGCGCCGCGCGCGACCGGCAGTTCGCCGCGAAGGACGGCGGCGCGCCAGGTCAGCTCCTGGGCGGCGTTCTGGGCGAATCCCTGCGGCAGGCTGCCGATCGCCGAGGCGCCAAGCCCGAGCAAGGTCCTGGCCGAGTCGGTCGTGTACCCCTGGAAGTTTCTCCGCAAGGCGCCGTTTGCTTGCGCCACGGACAGCGGGTCATCGGGCAAGGCGAAGTGGTCGAGCCCGATCCGAACATATCCCTCAGCGACCAGGCGCTCCGCGGCGCTTTCGCTCTGGTCAAGGCGGTCGGCCGCGCCGGGCAACGCCGCTTCGTCGATCAGCTTCTGGTGGGCCTTCATCCAGGGTACGTGGGCATAGCCGAACAGCGCCAGGCGGTCAGGGCGCAGGCGCATCACCTGGTCGATCGTCGAGAGGGTGTTCTGCGTCGTCTGATGAGGTAGCCCATACATCAGGTCGAGGTTGACCGACCGGACGCCGGCGTCCCTCAGCCAGGCCACGCAGTCGCTGATCTGCTCAATTGTGTCTTCCCGGTTCACCGCCTGCTGAACCTGGGGCGTCAGGTTCTGAACCCCCAAGCTGACGCGGTTCAGGCCGCGCGACGTCGCCGCGGCGACCCAGTCGCGGGTCAGCACCGCCGGGTCCAGCTCGGCCGCTGCTTCCAGTTCGGGGGTGAACCGGAAGACCTGGGCCAGGCGGTCGAAGATCGCGTGGACCTCGTCGACCGACAGCATGTTCGGCGTGCCGCCGCCGAAATGGAGCCCGCTGGCCGCCAGGGTCCCCGGCAAGGCGTCGCGCAGCAGGCTGAACTCCTGGAGCAGCAGCCGGACATAGTCGCCGATCGGCTCGGGGTGGTTCACCGCGCGGGTGTTGCAGCCACAGTACCAGCAGAGCCGGGCGCAGAACGGGACATGAAGATAGACGGAGACAGGTTCGGCGGCGGAAAGATCCTGGAGCCAGGACATGTAGGTGGCCGCGGTCACGGCCGGCGAGAACTGAACGGCGGTCGGATAGCTCGTATAGCGCGGCGCCCGCCCGTCATATCTGGCGATCAGCGCCGTGAGTTCGTCGGCGGGGATTCGGGCCTGACTAGCCTCGGTCTTCAGCCGCATTTCGAATATCCGCAGTCCATGCAGGTGTCGCAGCCTTCCTTGCGCACCAGGGCGAGCCCGCCACAGTTCGGCCTTGCGCTCCGCATCGACCTTGACCTGCGTCAATTTGTGGAGGCCGGGCTAAAGATTTCTGGATGAGCAGCGCCCGGCAAGGGCCGAGATCAGGTCGTGTCCGCAGACCGCCAACGCCATGGGCGATCACATCGCCGTCTCGCGGCATGGACTGACAGCACCCCGACGCAATGGTGCGCGCTTTCTTTGTTCAGGTTTGAGCCAGGTCAAGGCGACCGCTGCCGCGCCGACCTCTTGTGCTCCGGCGCCGGCGACACAGGCGACGTTTCCATTCGTTTTGAGAGCGATCGAACCTCCGCCCAACATCCAGGAGATGACGTCATGACTTTGACCGGCGGCGAACTGCTCGCCCAATGCCTGGCGAACGAAGGCGTGCGCTTTGTGTTCGGGCTGCCGTCGCCGGAGGTGGATCCGTTCCTCGCCGCCCTGGAGCCCAACGGCATTCGGTTCGTTCCCGTGCGTCACGAGTCCGCCGCAGTCTACATGGCCGAGGGGCTGTACAAGACAACCGGCCAGGTCGCGGCGACGGTCACCAATCCAGGCCCCGGCTCCGCCAACCTCCTGCCGGGCGTGATCAATGCGCGCCACGAGGGGGTACCGCTGATCGCGATCACCGCACAGCACCGCCTGGAAATCGTCTACCCGTCGCCGCCCAGCACATTCCAGGGCCAGGATCAGCTCGACGTGTTTCGTCCGGCCGTGAAATGGGGCGCGCCGATCTTTTCCTGGGCGCGCATTCCCGATGTGGTGCGCATGGCCTTCCGGGAGATGTGGGCGGGCCGGCCGGGTCCCGTTCAGCTGGAGATCCCCGCCCCTGTGATGTACGCCGTCGGCGAGGCGGCCAGCGCGCCGGTGCTTGCGCCCGAGTGTTATCGATCGGCAGGACCGCAGGCGAGCGCGGCGCAGATCGAAACGGTGGCCCGCCTTCTCGCGGGCGCCGAGCACCCGCTCATCGTCATTGGCTCGGGCGTGGACCGCGCGAACGCGGGCGCGGCTGTGCTTGAAATCGCTGAACAGCTCGGCTGCGGGGTTGTCACCAGCATGGCGGGACGATCGGCGGCGCCGCAGGACCATGCGAACCATCTGTATGGGTATGGGGCCGGCGCCGATGAGGCGCGGGGTGAAGCGGACGTCATCCTCGCGCTGGGCACGCGCCTCGGCAATCTCGACACGCCCTACGACAAGTATTGGGGCGACAATACCAAGCAGAAGCTGATTCAAATCGACGTGGATCCGCGCAGTCTGGGCGTCACGCGTCCGCTCGCGATCGGCATAGTCTCGGACCTGGGAAGCGCGCTCAACGGGCTCTCGCTCGCCCTTGCCGGCGCCCCGAAGCGGCGAAACGCCGCTGCGGACCTGACCCGGTACCGTCGGAGCGAGTGCGCCTGGCGCGAGGCGCAGTTCGCGGACGCGAACGCCTACAACGGCCCGGGCCTTCACCCCGCGCAGGTGATGCAGGCGGTGGGCCGCACGTTTGGGCGCGAGGCGATCTACGCGGCGGACGGAGGCTTCACCAGCCTCTGGGCGCACTTCATGCTGCCGCCAACCCGCGCACGCTCCTATCTCAACATCCTGGAGCTCGGCATGCTCGGCATCGGCATCCCTTCGGCCATCGGAGCCAAGCTCGGGAGCCCGGACCGGGACGTGGTTTGCGTCACCGGCGACGGCGCGGCGGGCTTTTATTGCATGGAGCTGCAGTCGGCGGCGCGGGAAGGGGCCAAGATCACCGTTGTCGTGTTCGCCGAAGGCTCATGGTCGATGGAGGCGCCGAACGAGCTGATGCTCTACGGCCGCACCTTCGGCACCGAGATGGGGGAGGTGCGCTGGGACAAGGTGGCCGAAGGACTGGGCTGCGCCGGTTTTTTTGCCGACAGCATGTCGGGGCTGGAAAAGACCCTGGTCGCGGCCCGCGACGTTGCCGGTCCCGCTCTGGTTTGCGTACGGACGAACCGGGCGGCGAACATGTCGGTGCCACCCGCGATTCTGCATCGCTTCGGCGAGGTGTACCAGGGTCCAAGCGGCTGAGTGCGGTTCCCACCGGCGTCCTGAACCCCGGCGTCCTGATCGACCCCGCCGACCATCCGGTCGGAATCCGGGGCGCTCTGGGTCTTACTCCTCCGGCTTGATCGTCCAGACGACCAGACCGTCGAGCTCATCGGTTAGCTTGATCTGACACGACAGGCGCGAAGTCGCCCGGCGATCGGCGACCAGGGCTAACATGAGGTTTTCCTGCTTGGCTATCGGCGGGAGTCTGTCCACCCAGGCCGGGTCAACGTACAGGTGGCACGCGGCGCAGGTGCACACGCCCCCGCAATCGGTCTCGACCTCTGGGATTGCGTGCTGTTGGCCGCCTTCCATTACGGAGACGCCAGGCGGCAGGTCGATCGTCCGACGCTCGCCGGTGGACTGGACGAATGTGACGTGAACCACCCTCGAATGCTCCCTTCGGTCGGGGCGTCGCCCGGCGCCGCTGCCCGCGGTGTCGCCGCCGCAACCCGGCTAGTTCGACGCGGCGTCCCCGACTGACGGCTTGATCATCCCGGGCCCCTGAGCCAACCCCATCAGCCGCGTGGCCCTGAACCATCCAAGCAACACGACGAACTTCATGATCGACAGGACGATGCGAAGCAGGTCGCGAACGCCGACGTGAGTGGCCAGGAAGTCGCACGCGCCTTTGCTGGTCGCGGTCTTCAGGACCGCCGCCCAGTCGTCGAACTGCATCTTCACTTCGTATTCCCAAGGGGCCGGCGAATCCACGATACCGGTGAGGGACATGCCGTCTTCCTTGCGCTCGATCTGCGCCCGGTCGAGCCCCATGA
>CALAEG010000290.1 GCA_937890965.1 uncultured Caulobacteraceae bacterium
GCGACGGCCAATCTAACGCCAGCTGACAACCAAGTTCTCACACGGCCTCCACCCTCAGCGGACCCTCTGATGGTCCGCTTCCCAGCAGTGAGCGAAGGTCTGCTAACGACCCTAAGCCGACATCTGAGCGCCTATGGCGACTTGGACGCCGCTGTCGCGCGCGGGAGCGGCGCAGCCGGGCTCGGGCTAACGTGAACCGTAGGCGCCATCGGTGGCGTTTCTGGCCTGAAAGCCTAGGCTGGACCGCGACGCGCGTTTGGCTCGCCGACAGGGTCGCACATGAAGACGCGGACGTTCGCCCTACTCCTGCTCGCCATCACCATCTTGGCCACGGCCCCGTGGGCCGCCACGGCCCAGGCGCCGCCGCTGTGGGCGACTGTGCCCGATCCCCCGCCGCTGCCCAATCCAGACCGGAGCGGCTTCGTCACCAATGGGGGCGCGCGACTTTACTACGCCGTCTTCCATCGGGGCGGCGGGCGGCCGGTCATCCTGCTTCATGGCGGGCTGTCCTCTTCGGAGTCGTGGGGATTCGAAGTTCCGCGCCTCATCGGAACACACGAAGTCATCGTCATGGACAGCCGTGGCCAGGGTCGAAGCACTGGCCCAATCGAGCCCCTGACCTACGACCTGATGGCGTCTGACGTCGTCGCCCTGATGGATGCTCTGCATGTTCGCCGCGCCTCGATCGTGGGCGCCAGCGACGGCGGGATTATCGGCCTGGTGCTCGCCATCCACTATCCGGAACGTCTGGACCGGCTTTTCGCGTGGGGCGCGAACTTCAATACGCACTCAGACAGCACTCAGCCGCCGGAACCCGCGCTGAAAGGTGTCGGCGCGATCTACATTGAGAAAATGGAGGCGCAGTACCGAAAGCTGTCGTCAACGCCCGATGATTTCCCCGCCATGAGGAAGGCGCTGGGTAAGCTATACGCCACCCAGCCGAACCTGACGCCCGCCGAACTCGGCCGCATCACCGCGCCCACGGTGATCGCCGACGGCGAGTACGAACAGTTCATCGCCCAAGAGCACACTGCGCTACTCGCGCGGCTGGTTCCGACGGCCACTCTCCTCATCATCCGAAACGTCAGCCACGGCGGCCCCCTGCAAGATCCAGCTGCCTTTCACCGCGCTGTCGCCACGCTGTTGGACGGCCCACGTCGTCGCAATCCAAGCGGGCGTTGATCGATATCAACACAGGACGTGCGGGCTCGCCTCGAATGTCCGCTTGCCGGCCAGATGCCAAGGGCGAAAATCGACCCTGAGCGGACATCTGGATCGCCGGTCATCACCCGAGAAGCCCTGTCCGCGACGAAGGCGACATCGTGCGGCTACGCGCAAAGGCGTAGATCCCGAGCACCGCCTCGACCTATTCTTGACGGGCGCTTGGAATCGAAGCGGCACACTTACCTGGCAAGCGCCGCCTTTGCTAGCGATCCAATGTCGGCCACCGTCCGGACATTGGCGATCGCGTCGGCAACGAACGCTCCGTCGGCGAAAATGAAGCCACCCGCGATGTGGTTGCCTGGCCTCATTGGCGGACACTGTGCCTCGATGCAGCCCAGACTGGACGACATGACGCCGTTTGGAAAAAGGCCGCTGGCGCAGTGGACTAGCAAGTCGGGTAGGGATTTTGCCCGCGATCCTCTGAGTTCGGAGGACGGCCGTGTGATCGCCGACACCACAGGCCGTCCCGACTCGACATCCCGCAAGCTTCGCAGCTGCGTTTCTATCGTCTGCAACAGCACAGCGTCGGGCGGCTCGCCCGCGCTTGGGTCTGAACCCGGCGTTTGGCTTTGACGGGAAACGCGAATGGCCGCCCAGTTCTCGTTGTAGGGCAGGATCGAGCATCGCCAATCGTGCGAGGGCGATGCTTGGCTTGAGCTCCATCGACCGGGCGGCCCCTCGATGGGGCCCGCGTGAATTACCGAAAGATTGGCGTTCAATCGCTCGACAATCTCAGGCATGAGATGATCGAGGCATCCGTTTGCTTCGAAGTCCGTCGGCGAAAAGACCACGACTTCAGCCGTCGATCCGGCCGCGGCGACGAGATCGCCAATCGCATTGTCGATGTCGCGCAGAATGCTCATTACTGGGTCCCCGACCCGCGCGTGCCGCGCCGGATCATAGGCGGGATGGCTGGCGTCGAAATCCCAGAACGCGTGGTTGCCGCAATGAGCCTCCTTGAAGCCGATGACGAACAGATCCCAGTGCTCGGAGCCGAGATAGTGCAGGCTCGCCGCCCGCTTCTTCGCCACGCCGTCGCGCAGGTCTTGAGTGATCGCGCGGATATCGACGTCACTCAGAACAGTCTGCCCATACCCACACTGGCTTGGCGGCGCGGGCCCAAACCGCGCCAGAATGTCAGCCGCGAGCGCCGGCGGCTGACTCCGTGGCTTTGGGAAATAGCGCCCGTGAACCAGCCAGTCGACGAGATGGACGCCATTCAGCGGCCGCGGATTGCGGCATTTTGGGACGTCGATAATGGCGACCCGAAGACCTTGGTCCGAAAGCTCATCCCAGAATGCCAGGCGGTCTCGCTCCGCCCAGTGCGCCTTGCCGAGCCGGCCGCCGCGCTGTGGGAAGCAGAAATGGTAGCGGCCGTGTTCACCCACCTCGACCGCGTATTGAAACGACGCCCAGGTCGCGTCGTCCGTGAGGCCCTGCGGCGCAGACAGGCGTCGCGCACGTCCGCTAACGCGCAGGGCGGCGAGGCGCGGCAGCGAGCCGTCCGCGCTGCAGCGATCGAGCAACCGACCATCGGCGCCGTCGATGCCGATCATTAGGAGCCGGGTGGTCATGGGTCACCTGTCATGCCGAAATCTAGACGCCGACAGCATCACGGTGCAATGAACGCGCTGCCCTGACGCGGTCGAATTTCAACTGAGCGCTGGTTCGCCCTCAGCCTGGAGCGAACGTCCGGATTCCACCGATTGTGTTGAAAACCCAGGCTTGAGGCGGCGGCGGGGTCCTGATTCACTTCTCCTGGCCTCTCCTGGCGACGGGAGATTCGGCCGATGATGGGCGAACGGAGGGTGATGCAGGAGGCGCTGTTCTACGGCTTCAGCCTGGAGCGGCACGTCCCCGAGGATCACTTGCTGCGCAGGATCGACCGGTTCGTCGATCTGTCGGGGACCAGGGCGCATCTTGCGCCCCCTACAGCGATGTGGGACGGCCCTCGATCGATCCGGAACTGATGATCCGGATGCTGCTGGTGGGCTATTGCTACGGCGTGCGGTCCGAACGGCGGCTTTGCGAGGAAGTCCACCTCAACCTGGCCTATCGCTGGTTCTGCCGGTTGGGGCTCGACGGCGACATACCCGACCACTCGACCTTCTCGAAGAACCGCTATGGCCGGTTCCGTGACGGCGACCTGCTGCGACGACTGTTCGAGACGGTGGTCGCGCGGTGCATGGCGGAGGGGCTGGTGGGCGGCGAGACCTTCGCCGTTGACGCCAGCATCGTGGTCGCCGACGCCCATCGTCAGCGCGGGGTGGCGGGAACGGCGACCTAGACCCGGCCTCGAACCGTGCTGTCACGGAGTATCTGGCGGTGCTGGACGACGCGGCCTTCGGTGGCGCGAGCGATGTTGCGCCGAAGTTCGTCTCGCCTATCGACGCGGGTCGGCGGCAGGCAAGGGAAAGCTAGCCGATGGCTCCGTGCGGGCTGGGTCGCAATGTCTGCTTTCCCCCCATAGCCGACGTTGGGAAGGTCCGCTTGCGGCAGCGGGATGACAGCTCTCGAGGCGCATCCGCCACACCTACGAGGGGTCAAGGGTTATCCAAAATCGAGCATCACAATACCCACCCGCTTTCGCGGGGATCAGCGGGATGGTTTGCTCGGTGCTCAGCGCCTCAGCTTCGCAGTCGCGAGTATGGGCGGGGTCAGACCGACGGCGTCAGCCGTACACGAACACCGGATCGTCCAGGTCAATGGCCGGGAACTCGTCCTTCTCGGTCCAATAGTCCTGGGTATGCTGCCATTCGCGGGTCGCGCCGCGCTTGGGCAGGAGGTGCATGGCGCGCATCAGGTAGCCGGGATTGAAGTTCTCCGGGTCGATCCAGCTGCAGAGCTCCATGTCCTTTTCTTCCGGGCGCAGCGCGACCGTCACGCGGTGGGCCTGGCGCTCGTCCATGTGATTAAGCAGGCGGCAGACGAAGTCGGCGATCAGCTCGGAGCGCAGGGTCCAGCTGGCGCGGAAATAGCCGAACACCCAGACCATGTTGGGCACTCCGGTGAACATCATGCCGCGATAGGTGACGGTCTCGGCGAAGTTCAGCGGCGCGCCGTCGATGACGAAATCGATGTCGCCATGGACGTTCAGGTTGAAGCCGGTCGCGGTGATGATCAGGTCGGCCTCGATCTCCTCGCCGGACTTCACCCGGATGCCCTTTTCGGTGAAGCGGTCGATCTCGTCGGTGACCACCGAGACCTTGCCGGTCTTCATGCCCTCGAACAGGTCGCCATTGGGCATGAAGGCGATGCGCTGGCGCCAGGGGCGGTACGAGGGCGTGAAGTGCTTCTCCACCTGATCGGCCGGCAGGAAGGTGCCGACCAGGCCGAGCAGCTCCTTCCGCACCTCCTCGGGCTGTTCGAAGGTGCGCTTGGTGAAGGCGCCGCCGTTCGCCAGCACCTGGCGCCGCACGATCTCGTGGATCCAGTTCTCGTCGATCTTTAAGGCCCGCAGGGTCTCGGCCAGTTCATTGACGTTGCGCCCGGGCACGAAATAGGTCGGCGAGCGCTGCAGCATGGTGACGTGTTCGACGTCGGCGGCGATCGACGGGGCCAGGGTGGCGGCGGTCGCGCCCGAGCCGATGACGATCACCTTCTTGCCCTTGTAGGCCAGGTCTTGCGGCCAGTTCTGCGGATGCACGATCTGGCCCTTGAAGTCGGCCATGCCCTCCCACTCCGGCGTGTAGCCTTCGGACTGGCGGAAATAGCCCTGGGCCATCCACAGGAAGCCGGCGGTGAAGCGGACGGTCTGGCCGTCTTCGGCGCGCACCGCCTCGATGGTCCAGAGGTTCTCGGCGCTCGACCAGCTCGCCCGGGTGATGGTGTGGCCATAGCGCATGTGGCGGCCGAGATCGTTCTCCTCGATCACCTCGCCCATATATTTCAGGATCTCGTCGCCCGCCGCGATCGGCGCCCCGGTCCAGGCCTTGAAACGATAGCCGAAGGTGAAGAGGTCGCTGTCGGAGCGGACGCCGGGATAGCGGTGGGTGTGCCAGGTGCCGCCGAAGCTGGGCTTGGTCTCCAGCACCACGAAGCTCTTGTCCGGACACTGGTCGCGCATGTGATAGGCCCCGCCGACGCCCGAAATCCCAGCCCCGACAATCAGCACGTCGTAATGCTCGGCCTTGGCCTCGGCGGCAGGCGGGCGGGTGAGGGTCGCGGTGTCGGTCATGGGTTACTCACGGGCGGTCGGGCGCATCAACTGAACGCCGATCACATATTTCGCGCGGCGTCTCAAGCCTCGATGACCGAAACCTGCGCGAGGGGGCCGTCCCGGCGACGATGCAACCCGCGACTAACCGTCGGCGGCGACCGGCTGAACGGGCCGGCCATGGGTGTTCGGGATCTTGTCGGCGAAGACCTCGACGAAATGATCGATGGCGCCGCTGGTCGTAGGC
Source organism: uncultured Caulobacteraceae bacterium (assembly GCA_937890965.1). GTDB lineage: Bacteria > Pseudomonadota > Alphaproteobacteria > Caulobacterales > Caulobacteraceae > Poindextera. Next base: position 5,628 of record CALAEG010000290.1, read on the forward strand.
GTCAGAGCCTCGTCCATGTAACTCATCCTTGCCGGATCGGCTTCGACGCGCGCCTGGATCCGGCGATAGCGACGCACCAGCTGCAGCCACCGCCCCATCGTCGTCACCAGGTCGAAAGCGCGCCAGGGATAGAAGATCAGCGGATTGACGATCGGCATCCCATGACGGCGCGCCGTGCGGACCTTGCGACGAACGTAGCCGAACTGAAGCGGGTGGACGCCTTCGATGCGCGGCGCGCCGGAGAACATGGTCACGCCGTCGAAAATCTTTGATTTGCTGATCCCGCTGACCACCGCGCGCCGCATGATGGTTTCCACATGCTCGTCCGAGTAGTAGCGCGCCCAGGCGTCGTCATAGACCCGCTCCCAGGTCTCCTTCGACATTAGCGGATGGCCGGTGCAGGCGTGCTCGAGGTCGTAATTGTTCATATCCGGATCCATCGGCACGCCGGCGAGATGGAGCTTCTGGTGGTCCTCCGAGCCCGGCAGCGGCGTCAGGAAGAAGAATTCAAGCAGGTCGATCGGCAGTTCCTGTTTGATGATCTCGATATCGCGCGCGATGGACTCGGGGGTATCGGTCGGGAAGCCCAGGATGTAGCCCGCATAGGTCAGCACCTTGGCCCGCTTCCAGGCCTGCAGCAT
>CALAEG010000291.1 GCA_937890965.1 uncultured Caulobacteraceae bacterium
ACGATGTCCTTGGCGTCGAACTCGAAGTCGAGCCAGGAGCCGCGATAGGGGATGACCCGGGCGGCGAACAGAAGCTTGCCGGAGGCGTGCGTCTTGCCCTTGTCGTGGTCGAAGAAGACGCCGGGCGAGCGGTGCATCTGGGAGACGATGACCCGCTGGGTGCCGTTGACGACGAAGGTGCCCTTGTCGGTCATGAGCGGGATGTCGCCCATGTAGACGTCCTGCTCCTTGATGTCCTTCACTGAGCGCGCGCCGGTTTCCTCGTCCATTTCAAAGACGATGAGACGCAGCTTGACCTTCAGCGGCGCGGCATAGGTCATGTCGCGCTGGACGCATTCCTCGACGTCGTATTTCGGCTCCTCGAACTCGTAGGAGACGTATTCGAGCGTGGCGCGTTCGTTGAAGTCCTTGATCGGGAAGACCGATTTGAACACCGCCTCGATGCCCTCGTCGCGGCGTTGCGGCGGGCGGACTTCGCGTTGCAGGAATTGTTCGTAGGACGAGCGCTGAACCTCGATCAGGTTCGGCATTTGCACGGCTTCGGGGATGCGGCCGAAAGACTTCCGGATCCGCTTTCTGCCAGTGAACGATTGCGCCATTAGGGCTCCCTTGGGTGCGCTGAGGAGACGGTCCCCGCGCGTAAGATGTTCCATGCGTCCACCCTCGGATCAGACGGGGGGCCTCGAAATGGAGGCCGCATGCCGTCTGCCGGACGCTGGATAATCCCTTGAACGACAAGGCGTTCAAGGCGCCCCTTCGCGCTGGTCGGAGGGCGGCGGACCGCGCCTCGGGGCGAAAAACACCCGCGACCGGTGAATGCCGGGCACGCGCGTGCGACTCATGTCTCTGGTTTGAGAGGAAGGCGTATGTAGTCGCTCGTCGCGGATATGGGAAGACCCCTCCGCGCGATTTCGACACCTACCGCATCAAAAACCGATTTTCATCGGACAGGCAAGCCGAATGCGCCGGCGAACCGACGCATTCGCGACTTTGCCGCACTACTTGATGGTGATGGACGCGCCGGCGGCCTCGAGCTTGGCCTTGATCTCTTCGGCTTCCTGCTTGGAGACGTTTTCCTTGACGTTCTGCGGGGCGCCTTCGACCAGGTCCTTGGCTTCCTTCAGACCGAGGTCGGAGCGGACCGAGCGGACTTCCTTGATCACGTTGATCTTCTTTTCGCCGCCGGCGGTGAGCACGACGGTGAACTCGGTCTGCACGTCGTCGTCGCCACCAGGGGCAGCGCCGCCGCCGGCGGCCGGGGCAGCGGCCGCAGCGACAGGAGCGGCGGCGGAGACGCCCCACTTTTCTTCAAGCAGCTTGGAGAGTTCGGCGGCTTCGAGGACGGTCAGCGCGGACAGGTCTTCGACGATCTTTTCGAGTTTGGCCATGGGTCAGGTTCCTTAAAACGATAGGGCGAATTGAGATGGGGTGAGTTGGCTTTAAGCGGCGTCTTTGGCGGCATAGGCGCCGATGACGCGGGCGAGCGCGCCGGCCGGGGCCTGCAGCACGCCGGCGATACGGGTGGCCGGCGCCTGCAGCAGGCCGACCAGCTTGCCGCGCAGCTCGTCGAGCGAAGGCAGGGTGGCCAGGGCCGCGACCGCCTTGGCGTCGAGCACGTCCTCGCCCATCAGCGCGCCGATGACTTTGAAGTTCTCGTTGTCCTTGGCGTACTGGGCGGTGACCTTGGCGGCCGAAACCGCGTCGTTGGCATAGGCGATGGCGACCGGGCCCTTGAACAGCGCGATCGCCGCGTCGCTCGAGCCGTCCAGCGCCTTTTGCGCCAGGCGGTTCTTCACCACCTTCAGCGACGCGCCCTCCTGGCGCAGACGCCCGCGCAGATCGTTCATATTGGCGACGGTGAGGCCGACATAGTGGGTGACGACAACGGCGCCGGCGCCGGAGAAGACGCCTTTCAGCGTCTCGATCGATTCCGCCTTCTGAGCCCGGTCCATGCCGCAAGCCTCCTAGGGTCAAACACCATCCGAACCGGCGCGATGGCCCGGTCGGCGAAAAACGCTGCTCGAGGTGAAAGGAGGCCGGCGCGCCCTGCCCGCTTCGCGCCCGAGGGCGTAGGCGTCAGCGGCGGCTCGCATCCCCATCTCCCCGCGGTCGGATGATTTAAGCCCCGAAGGGCCCGCGGTTCTCGGACAGGACCGGCGCGGAAGCGAACCCCAACGCCGGAAGGCGCGTCCTCTACAGGCGAACGCGACAAAGTTCAACGGCTTTCCGAACGTCGGGTCGGGACGGGCCGCTCACCGTACAATCGAGGATCCGGAAACCCCTGCCTGTTCATGGTGAAGGCGGTGGCTCCGGACCCTTGAACGCGAGGCTAGGCGGTAATGCTGCCCAGTTCGATCTTGACGCCCGGGCCCATGGTTGAGCTGAGCGAGATGCGCTGGATATAGGTGCCCTTGGCGCCGGTAGGCTTGGCCTTGTTCAGGGCGTCGACCAGGGCGCGGACATTGGCCAGCAGGGCGTCTTCTGTGAACGAGGCCTTGCCGACGCCGGCATGGACAATGCCGGCCTTTTCGACGCGGAACTCGATCGCGCCGCCCTTGGCGTCCTTGACCGCCTGGCCGACGTTCGGCGTGACGGTGCCGACGCGCGGGTTCGGCATCAGGCCGCGTGGGCCCAGCACCTTACCCAGACGGCCGACCAGGGCCATCATGTCCGGCGTGGCGATCACCCGGTCGAAGTCCATGAAGCCGCCCTGGATGCGCTCGACCAGCTCCTCGGCGCCGACGATGTCGGCCCCGGCGGCGGTGGCTTCCTCGGCCTTGGCGTCCTTGGCGATGACGGCGACGCGCATGGCGCGGCCGGTGCCGGACGGCAGGCTGACGACGCCGCGCACGTTCTGGTCGGCGTGGCGCGGATCGACGCCCAGATTGACGGAGATCTCGATGGTTTCGTCGAACTTGGCGGTGGCGTTGGCCTTCACCAGCTTGACGGCTTCGGGCAGGGCGTGCAGCGCCTCGCGGTCGCCGACGGTCCAGGCCTGTTCGCGTTTCGGAAGCTTGGCCATGATCAGTTCTCCACCACGCTAAGGCCCATCGCGCGCGCCGAACCCTCGATGATGCGGGCGGCGGCTTCGATGTCGTTGGCGTTCAGGTCCTTCATCTTCTTCTCGGCGATGTCGCGCAGCTGGCTGCGGGTCACCTTGCCGACGATTTCGCGGCCGGTGGTCTTGGCGCCGGACTTAATGCCCGCGGCCTCCTTCAGATAGAAGGTCGCCGGCGGCGTCTTGGTGAGGAAGGTGAAGCTCTTGTCCTGATAGACGGTGATCACCGTCGGCAGCGGCGTGCCGCGGGCGACACCCTCGGTGCGGGCGTTGAACTCCTTGCAGAAGCCCATGATGTTGACCCCGCGCTGGCCCAGCGCCGGCCCGATGGGCGGCGAAGGCGTCGCGGCGCCGGCGGGCACCTGCAGCTTGATATAGCCCAAGATCTTCTTGGCCATCTGATCCTCTCGGTAAGGCCGGTCTTAGCGGCCTTGGTTGAAGAGCCGTGGTGTAGCTGGGGTTGGCGCCCCTCCCACGGATTTGTTGCTCCGCCGAAGCGAAGGGCGGGCGTGTAGCAGCTAGAGCCTTTCGGGGCAATGCGGCCGTCAGGTTCGATTTGACCACCAAGCACACCAAGCACACCAAGGGGCCGAGCTTAGAGTGCGAAACGCCTGACGCCCTGACTGAACATCGCGACGTTGAAATTCATTAGGAGCCCAAGTCGCAACCCGGATAGCTTGAGATAAGTGAGCATCTGAGCGCCATGCAGGCGGCTCAACGCCTCCACCGATTTCACTTCAACAATCACTGAGCCTTCGACCAAGAGATCCAGGCGATAGCCTGCATCAAGCTTTGTGCCTTCGTAGATGATGGGCAGCGGGACTTGCCTGCTTAGCGACATCCCACGTGCGACAAGCTCGTAGGCCAGGCAATGTTCGTATGCCGACTCCAACAGGCCGGCTCCAAGCGCCTTGTGGACCTTGAAACCCGCATCGACCACCGTTCGTGCGATGCGGTCGTTCCTGGAGGCGGACTCTTGGTGTGCTTGGTGTGCTTGGTGGTCCAATTCTAAGGCCCCGCATTCCACGGGGCACAGACTAGCTCGTTTTTTCCACCTGGGCGTATTCGAGTTCGACGGGGGTGGCGCGGCCGAAGATGGAGACGGTGACGCGCAGGCGGGCGCGGTCTTCGTCGACCTGTTCCACCGAACCGTTGAAGCTGGCGAACGGGCCGTCGATGACCCGCACCGCCTCGCCGATTTCGAAGCTGATGGTGGGCTTGGGCCGCTCGACGCCTTCTTCGATGGCGCCGATGATGCGGGCGACTTCCTTCTCGGAGACCGGCATCGGCTTGGAGCCGGAGCCCAGGAAGCCCGTCACCTTCGGGGTGTTCTTGATCAGGTGATAGGCCTCGTCGGAGAGGTCCATCTTCACCAGCACATAGCCGGGGAAGAACTTGCGCTCGGCATTGACCTTACGGCCGCGGCGGATCTCGACCACGTCCTCGGTCGGCACCAGGATCTCGGAGAAGGCGTCCTCCAGCCCCTGGCTCTTGGCCTGCTCGCGGATCGACTCGGCCACCTTCTTTTCGAAGTTCGAATAGGCGTGGACGATGTACCACTTGTGGCGCGGGTTGCTGACGACGGTTTCGGCTGCATCGGTGGGCATGGTTTTGACCTCCCTCACGTGCCGAGCTTGAGGATGAACTGCATCATGATGCGCAAACCTATGTCGACCACGACGAAGAAGAAGGCGGTGAGCAGGATCATGATGAAGACCATCACCGAGGTGACCCACGTCTCGCGGCGGCTGGTCCAGCTGATCTTACGCGCCTCGGCCCTGACTTCGCGGAAGAACTGCAGGACCCCGACGCGCTTCTTCGGCGGCTCGATCGCGGTCGCGACGGAGCGTCCGCCCCTGGGCAGTGCGGGCGTCTGGCCCTGATCCTTCGCCATCAATCGGCTTTCTCAAAAAATCATCCGGCGAACCCGTCTCTCAGGCGTCGGCTGTATGGATATAGTGGCAGGAGTGGAGGGATTCGAACCCCCGGCCCTCGGTTTTGGAGACCGATGCTCTACCAGCTGAGCTACACTCCTCCAGACAACGAACAATCGCGCCGGAAGGCTAACCCCGCCGGCGCGCGGCTCGTCGCCGGAGGGCGGTCATTTAGCAAGCGCGCCCGCGCCGGGCAAGCGCGATCGGGCTAGCGGCCCTCCCTCTCCCGTTCGTCCTCGCTCAGATAGTCCTG
>CALAEG010000292.1 GCA_937890965.1 uncultured Caulobacteraceae bacterium
CAGTGTTCCGACATGAGTGACGAGTGTCCTGCAGGGACTAGCATCAGCGCGTTCGCATTCCGGCCCGCGACGCTCAGGGCCGATCCTTCGCCCTCGGGTCACCGGCGCCCTGCACGCCTTGAGTGTCCCCGGCTGGAAGCTCGCCCATGCCCGCGCTGACGCGCTGCCGCGCCATCGACTTCGTCGCTCTCGTGTTGATCGCGGCTCTTTGCGGCGCGCGGCAGGCACGCGCAGGACCACCGTTCATCACCGACGATCCCGAGCCCGTCGATCTCGGTCATTGGGAAGTCTATGCCTTCTCCGACGGCACCTTCGATGGCGGTTCAGCGACGGGCGTCGGTCCCTCGATCGAGGTCAACTATGGCGCAGCCCCGAACCTGCAACTGCACGTCATCGGCAACCTGGCCTTCGACACGCCCACCGGACCGGCGCGGCAGTACGGGCTGGGCGACATCGAGCTCGGGGTGAAGTACCGACTCGTCAACCCGGGCAAGGACGACTGGTATCCCGAGGTCGCGGTGTTCCCGCTGGTCGAGCTCCCCACAGGCGACGCCAAGCGCGGGCTGGGCGGTGGCTACGTCGCGGCCTACCTCCCGGTCTGGCTGCAGAAAGACTTTGGCGACTGGACCACGTATGGCGGTAGTGGATACTGGATCAATCCCGGCCCGGGGAACCGAAACTACTGGTTCGCCGGCTGGCTCTTGCAGCGGCAGGTCACTAAGAAGTTGGCTCTCGGCGTGGAGGTCTTCCACCGGACCTCGAGCATGGTCGGCCGACCCGCATCGAGCGGATTCAATTTCGGCGGTCAGTACGACTTCACCGACCACTACCACCTGCTGTTCTCGGCGGGGCGCGGCGGGCTCGCCTACGCGGTCGACGCCGGCGCCGTGAAGTATCCGACCACCTACTACGTCGCCGTCCAATACACGTTCTGAGGGGACACCAGACAGCGCAGGGATGCGGACCGCGATGCCGCTCAGTCAAGGGCAGCGGGGTTGGCGCGTCAGCACCGCCTGCCGCGTACAGCCAAAGAAACGCAGAGGCCGGACGGCGCGTGGGCGAGCGTCCGGCAGCCCACTGTCGCTATCAAGGCGGTCAACAAGGAGGCGCTCCACTGCGTTCCCCATGACTCGACTTCTTTCAGTGCCGCTACGGCTACGAGGCCTTCATCGCCGGGCCTGCCCGCCAAGGTCCGCTTGCCGGCGCTGATTGAACGTCCGCTTCCGACCCGTAGCGGACGTTGGGATCGCAGGCGACCTAACGCTGGGTGCAAACCGTAGCGGCTGCGGTTCGACGTGCTACCGTTGGGCGTCACACGTGAACGGCGCGCCTTTCCGATTAAGACCGTGCCTGTATAGTATCAAATATTCCGCCATGCTCCGAAGGGCCGTCTAATGATTACAATTATATCGAAATTGCGAGTTCCCGATTATGGGAGATGGGCTGGACAGTTTCAGGCTGGCGCTAAGAGCCGCGAAGATTTTGGTGTAGAGGCTCTCGCATACGGACACGATAAGTCTGATCATCACGTCGCCATCGTAATTTTGCGGGTTGAGAGTGAATCTAAGGGCAGGTTGCTCTTGGAAAACCCAATTCTTCAAAAGAATTTGAAGGATGAAGGGATCACACAACTCGATATTACTATTGTAGAACAATAGCATGACTGGCGGAGTCTAGAGCGCTGCGGCTATTATAGGACCACATTTGTAAAGGCGTCATTCCACCCAACGCCGACCCTGGGAGGGTCCGCTTCCCGGTCGTGACCGCTAACGTCCGGTTTGCGGCCGGGAGCCAACGGCAGCTTTCGACCCAAAGCGGACGCTAGTCGCATTGGGTCCGCTTGTCGGCGTGGTCCCTACGACCGCTTTCGACCCTTAAATCTCCATCCATAGCTGGAACCAAGATCTTTCCCGCCTCGTTTGTCACAGAATAGACAGTTGGCGGGCCTCGGCCCATCGCCAAGAAAGGTGATACTATGAAGACCGGCCGGTCACCCTTGGCGGTGTCCGAATTAGCCCCTTTTTGAACATCCCAACGGGCGTGGTTTTCCAGCCATTCGGCGGCGGCCAGAACGCAGCAGCGGCCCCGGACTTCGCGATGACGCCGTCGGAGGTGCAAAATGTCTTGGCGGTGATGCGGGCTCAACACTGGGACATCGGGTGCCTGTATAACCAGGAGACCGACGAGTTTCCGCAGCTTTTCTTTTCACACCAAATCAAGACTGGCGACGCCATTGAGCTTGCACGCGAGGTGCGCCGGGGACTCGATCACACGGATTCGAAACGCGCGTGAGTCGCCGCCCGGAAACGGGTGCAGCGGGCGCTCTGGCAGGCACCGCATGTAGATCGGCTTCGAAGAGGGACCCCGCAAATGCCGTACAATCAGTTTGAATTCAAACGGAAAACAAGCGTCCTTTTCAGATCTGATCGGCACCGCTCGGGATCCCGGCAAAGGGTGTTCCGGGCGCTGCCGCAGGTCATCTCAATCGTCGATTTCTCCAAGGGCCTTGGCCATTCGGACGTGGTCACCGTCGGCGCGGACCAGACGTTGGAACTGACTGAAGCCAGGGCGGACAACTGGGGCCCGGACCCGGCGATTGAGCATGACGCGCAACGCGAACGAGGCGACGCCGCGCGCGCCGATTGATGCCGGCTATGGCGGTATGCACATGAGCGAGGCGCTGGACTGCCTGGTGATCGGGGGCGGCCCCGCGGGGCTGACGGCGTCGATCTACCTCGGCCGTTTTCGCCGCCGCGTCACCGTCATCGACAAGGGATGTAGCCGGGCGGAATGGATAACCTTGAGCCACAACTTGCCAGGCTTTGCGCACGGGGTCCCAGGGCCGGTGTTCCTGGAAGACATGCGATGCCAGGCGCGACTGTACGGCGCCGACTTGCAAAAGGGTGCGATTGAGGCCGTCCGTCGGAGGGAAGGTGGTGGGTTCACCGCGACCATCGACGGCGTGGACCTTTCGGCCAAGACAGTCCTGCTGGCCACCGGCGTCATCGAGAACAAACCGCCTCTTCCGCACCTCGCCGACGCGGTCAAACGCGGGCTGATCCGGACCTGCCCGATCTGCGATGGCTATGAGGCCATCGGCAAGCGCGTCGCCGTGCTCGGGGCGGGCGAACACGCGGCCGCGGAAGCGCTCTTCCTGCGAACCTATTCAGACCAGATCACACTCTTGCTCCCCGCCTACGGCGCCGACGTTCTTACGGAGGAGACACGACGATCGTTGAAGAACGCCTCGGTCGTGGTCACCCATGTGGCCGTCGGGGCCGTCTCTCTCGATGACGACGGCGTGGTGGCGCTGGAGGTCGAGGATGGTAAAATCCATCGCTTCGACGTGGTCTATTCGGCGTTCGGGACAACATCGCAATCCCAACTCGCCACGGCGCTGGCGGCGCGCGTTGACCCTGCCGGGCGGCTCTTCGTCAGTGAACATCAACAGACCTCCATCGAAGGCCTCTACGCGGCCGGCGACTTAGTGCGCGGCCTCAACCAGATCTGCGTCGCCAACGGTGAAGCGGCGATCGCGGCGACCGCGATACACAACCACCTTCCAAGGATGTTCGCCTAGTGACCCCAGGTGAACGGATGCTCTCGTCGGTCTACAACACCTTCTACACGGCTCGCCATTTGATCAGCCGACGAAAGCTGAAGAGCTTCCGTGTCGCGGCCCATGAAGTCTGGTTACGAGAGGCCTGCGCCTAGAATTCAAAAGGGTAGGGGAACTCTTGAACTGAGCGGGTTAAGCTGACAGCTCCTCAAGGAGCATTTCGACGGAAAACACACCGGCGCCGAAGGCGACCTAGGCGAGT
>CALAEG010000293.1 GCA_937890965.1 uncultured Caulobacteraceae bacterium
GGCCGCGCCGCCCTGCGCGGCCGCCGCGCGGTGGTGGTCGGCCGCTCCAACCTGGTCGGCAAGCCGATCGCCCAGCTGCTGCTCAAGGCCGACTGCACGGTCACCATCGCCCATTCGCGCACCGTCGATCTGCCCAGCGTCACCCGCGAGGCCGACATATTGGTCGCCGCCGTCGCCCAGCCGGAGATGATCCGCGGCGACTGGATCAAGCCGAGAGCGGCGGTGATCGACGTCGGCATCAACCGCGTGCCGTCGCGCCGGCCAAAGGCGGCGGCGGCCGGCAAGACCATCGTGGTCGGCGACGTGGCGTTCGAGGAGGCGAAAACGGTCGCCGGATGGATCACGCCGGTGCCAGGCGGCGTCGGCCCGATGACGGTGGCCTGCCTCCTGCAAAACACCCTGACCGCCGCGCGCCGACAGGCCGGCCTGACCGACTGACGCAAGGTCGGCGGCAACCCCGCGTAGACGCTATCTTAAGGCGATCCCGTCACACTTTACCTCGTTTTAGGGGTGGGATCTGAAGACGATGGCGAACGGGGATGAGCCTCGCGAGAATGGCGGCCGCGGGTTTACCGCCAATGCCGTCGACCCCGAGGAAAGCCGCGCCATCTTCGAACGCATCGCGCGCCTGGCTATGCGCATGGCCGAGGCGTCGGGCGCCTATATCGCCCTGAGCGGCCGTAGCCGCATGTGGATCGCCGGCGCCGGCCGGAACCAGCCGACGCAGGAATCGCGCGCCATCGCGCTGGCCCAGCTCGCCGTTCAGACCGCCGAGGTGCTCTGGATCGAGGACATGTCCGAGCAGCGCTGGAGCGACGCCTATCCGCTCGCCTTCGGCGAGGCGGATCATCAGTTCTATGCCGCCGCGCCCATTATCCTGCCGGAAGGCCGGCGCATGGGCGTCCTGGCCATTTTCGACGACCTGGCGCGCGCCTACGACTCCGACATGGCCGAGAGGCTGGCCGACCACGCCGCCTTCGTCGCCGACGAGTGGCAGCGCGGCCGGGTGGTGCAGGCGCTGGCCCGGTCGAAACAGCGCCTGACCCTGGCCACCGAGATCGCCAACATCAATGTCTGGGAGATGGACTACCGCAATCGGCAGCTGGCCAGCGATGGCGCGCCGCAGATAAGCGGCGCGATGGCGACCTACGAGTCGCTGAACGCCGACATCTGGCAGGGCGTCCACCCGGCCGACCGCGAACGCGCCCAGGCGCTCTGGGACCAGCACGTCGAGGACGGCACGCCCTATCGGCTGGTGCATCGTATGATGCAGCGCGACGGGCCGCACTACTGGGTCGAATCCGCCATCGAGGCGATCAAGGACGACCGCGGCCGCATCGTCCGCATCGTCGGCGTGATGCGCAATATCGACCACGAAAAGCGCGCCGAACTGGCGCTGGCCAAGGCGCGCGACGATGCGGAATCGGCCAATCGCGCCAAGAGCCTGTTCCTGGCCACCATGAGCCACGAGATCCGCACGCCGCTGAACGGCGTCCTTGGCATGGCCCAGGCCATGGCGATGGACGAGCTGACCAGCGTGCAGCGCGAGCGGCTGGGCGTGGTGCACGCCTCGGGCGAGGCTCTGCTGGCCATTCTCAACGACGTGCTCGACCTGGCCAAGATCGAGGCGGGCAAGCTCGATCTGGAAGACATCGAATTCGACCTGGAGGAGGTCGCCCGCGGCGCGCACCAGGCCTTTACCGACCAGGCCAACAAGAAGGGTCTGTCCTTCGCCCTGGATATCGAGAACGCCCAAGGCATCTACCGCGGCGACCCGACGCGCCTGCGCCAGATTCTCTACAACCTAGTCTCCAATGCGTTGAAATTCACCGACAAAGGCGAGATCAGCGTCATGGCGCGCTGGCAGGACGAGGCACTGGCCCTGGCGGTGACCGATACCGGCATCGGCATCCCCGCCGACCGGCTGCAGGCGCTGTTCGGCCGCTTCGACCAGGCCGACGCCTCGACCACCCGCCGCTTCGGCGGCTCGGGCCTTGGCCTGGCCATCTGCCGCGAGCTCGCCGAGATGATGGGCGGCTCGATCGATGTGGAGAGCACGCTGGGCTTCGGCTCGACCTTCACCGTCAGCCTACCGCTGGAGCGGGTCGGCGACGGGCGCTCGTCGCTCGCCCTGCCGGCGCCGCCCGCCCCGGAAGACGAGGCCTATGCGCTGAAGCTGCGCGTACTGGCGGCGGAGGACAATACGGTCAACCAGCTGGTGCTGAAGACCCTGCTGAACCAGATCGGCATCGATCCGGTGGTGGTCTCCAATGGCGCCGAGGCGGTCATCGCCTGGGAGGAGAACGACTGGGACGTAATCCTGATGGACGTCCAGATGCCGAAGATGGATGGCCCCACGGCCGCCCGCGCCATCCGCGCACAGGAACTGGACTCAGGACGCTCCCGCACCCCGATCATCGCACTCACCGCCAACGTCATGTCCCACCAGCTGGCCGAATACATCGCCGCCGGCATGGACGGCTACGTCGCCAAGCCGATCGAGGCGGGCCGGCTGTTCGAAGCCCTGGAAGCGATCCTGGGCGACGCGCCCGCGGCCAACGAGCGGGCGGCGTAAAGACACGCGCCCAGATCCTTCCCCGTAGGGGAGGATCAAGAGCGGCGTCTATTTCCCCTTGAACGCGGCGGGGCGCTTTTGCAGGAAGGCTTGCACGCCTTCGGCGAAGTCCTGACTGCGGCCGGCTTCGTTCTGGGCCTGGGCCTCGTAGTCGAGCTGCTCGGCGAAGTCGGCGTCGAGCGAGGCCCAGATGGCGCGGCGGATCAGGCTGAGGGATTTCGGCCCGCGGGCCAGTTCCTGGGCTAGGCCCAGCGCCGTCGACATCAGCTCCGCATCGGGGACGCAGCGGTTGATCAGGCCCCATTCCAGCGCCTTGGCCGCCGGTAGCCGCTCGCCCAGCAAGGTCATCTCCATGGCCCGGGCCCGACCGATCATGCGCGGCAAAAGGTAGGTCGAACCGCCATCGGGAATCAGGCCGATGCGGCGGAAGGCTTGCAGGAAATAGGCGCTCTCGCCGGCGACGATCAGATCGCCCATCAGGGCGAACGAGCAGCCGACGCCGGCCGCCGCGCCGTTCACCGCCGTGACGATCGGGATCGGCAGGTCGCGGATCATTGTGATCAGCGGATTATAGACGGTCTTCAGCGCGTCGCCGGCGCCGGGGCGCTGGCCCGGGGCCGGCGTGGCGCGCGGACCGACCGCGGTCAGGTTGGCGCCGGAGCAGAAGCCCCGCCCCTCGCCGGTCAGCACGACGGCGCGGGCCGGGTCGGGACCCTCGACGACGCTCTTCAGCGAGACGGTCAGGTCCGCGGCCATGTCGACGCCGGCGGCGTTCATGGTCGCTGGATCGGACAGGGTCAGGATGGCGACATCGCCGTCGCGGGTGATCTTCACCTTGGATTCGGCGGCAACCTGGGTCTCGGACATGACACGTCTCCCTCATCGAGCGGGCGCGCTCGCCCGCGTCCCTTTGCGAGAGTTTTAAGCGCGTGCCGCCGCGTCAGTCACGGTGGCCGAGCGAAAATCGTCGAGCGCCTATTCCGCGGCGGTGGTGGCGGCGTAGCGGTTGGCCTGGTCGGCCTGCGGGCCATTCAGGCGCTGCAGCAGGGCCTGGTGCTCGCGCCACAGCGCCGGCGGCAGCCGGTCGCCGAACCGCTCGTAGAAGGCCGGAATCAGCGCCGCCTCCTCGTTCCAGATCGCCGGATCGACCTCGAACAGGGCCTCCAGCCGCTCGGGCGCGATGTCCAGGCCCTCGACATCGAGCGCGCCCTTGGCGGGTAAGAGGCCGATGGCGGTCTCACGCGCCTCGCCCTGGCCTTCCAGGCGCTGGAATATCCATTTCAGCACCCGGACATTGTCGCCGAAGCCCGGCCACATGAACTTGCCGTGCTGGTCCTTGCGGAACCAGTTGACGAAGTAGATGCGCGGCAGCTTGGCGGCGTCGCGGCTCTCGCCGAGCGCGATCCAATGGCTGAACTAGTCGCCCATATTGTAGCCGCAGAAG
>CALAEG010000294.1 GCA_937890965.1 uncultured Caulobacteraceae bacterium
GTCGAGCTCGGTCCTCCTGAGTCTCTTCCGGTAGATCTAACGCGTGAGGCGGCGGACCCTGGCGGCCCGTCGTCTTCCCCGCGCCGGGCAGCGACATGACCCAGATCATCACCAGCGCCAGCGGTGTCGGCGACCATAGCCAGGGCCCGTTTCACCGCGAACCCGAACCGCCGCCGCCGCACGTCGAGGCCGCGCCAGCCGCCGTCGCGATGCCTGAGGCGGCCGATGTGCGGCTGATCATCGAGGACGACGCGGCCGCGGGCGGTTTGGTCTACACCACCGTCGATCACCGCACCGGGGCGGTGATCCGCCAGTTGCCGGGTGACGGGCTCGTGAAGCTGGGCGAGGCCGCCGACTATGCCGCCGGCGCCCTGATCAAGACGCGGGCCTGAGCCGGCGCCCGTTCGGGTTCCGTTAACCATACATAGACATCGGCCGCCTAGCCTTCGGGCAACAGCCGAATCCCCGCGGCACGCGTCAGCGCGTCGATGAAGGTGGGTTCGCTGGCTTTCGAAGGAGGCCGCCCTTGTCCATCACCCTCAACACCACCAGCCCGATCCTGGCCGCGCTGCAGGATCTGAACACCTCCGGCCAGTCCGCGGCGGACACCAGTCTGGCCGGTGGCCAGGGCGCGTCCGCACCCTCCAACACCGCCGCCGTAACGGTGGGGCAGAACGGAACCTTGGATCTGAGCGCGGTGGACGCCGACGCCATGAGCCTCAACCGGGCGGCCTCGATCGCCGACCTGGCCGTCGGCGCCGGCCAGTCGGTGGCCAGTCTGCTGGCGACGCTGAAGGATCAGGCGACCGCGGCGCAGAACCCTTCGCTGGACGGGGCGGCCCGCCAGGCCCTGGATGGCGACTTCAAGGCGGTGCTGGGCCAGATCGCCTCGACGGTGAGCCAGGCGAGCTTCGACGGCGTCAATCTGCTCGACGGCCAGGCCCCGGCCGGCCTGAAGCTGCCGGCGGGGGCCGGTGGCGGGGCCGCGCTCAGCCTCTCGGCGCAGAACCTGACCCTCGGCGGACCGGTGGTGACCTTGGCGTCGACTTCCAGCCTCGGCACGCCGACCGCCGCCACCGCGGCGCTGGCCGACATCACCGGCTCGCTGGCCAATATCGAAACGGCGCTGGGCGCCCTGAGCAGCCAGGCGAATCAGGTTTCGGCGCACAGTTCGATCCTCAACCAGCTGACCGGCGTCTTGCAGGCCGGAACCGCAGCCAATGCCGATAGCGGCGCCGACGGGGCGCGGCTTTTGGCGCTGCAGATCCAGCAGCAGCTCAGCGGTCAGTCGCAGCCGATCGCCAACCAGTCGCCGCAGCTTGTGTTGTCGCTATTCAGGTAGTGTGTTCATTCATCGTACGTTGCCCAAGCCGGGCTAGGATGACCGGATGATCGATCTGCGCCCATTGCTGGAAGAGGACAGCGAACGGCTGTTCCGCTGGCGGCGCGAGCCGGAAGTCGATCGCTGGATGAGCGATCTGCCGGCGGCGTCGCTCGACCAGCACCGGTTCTGGTTCGACGAGTTTCGCGCCGATCCTGACCGGCGCGGCTGGATCATCACCGATGACGCCGAACCCGCCGGCTTCCTCACCCTGACCGGCGTCGCCGGTCGCCATCGCCGCGCCTCCTGGGGCTGGTACATCGGCGAGCCCGCCGCACGCGGCCGCGGCGCCGGCCGCGCGGCCCAGGCGCTGGGCCTTGACCTGGCCTTCGACGAGATCGGCCTGGAAAAGGTCTCCGCCGAGGTTCTGGCCGACAATGACGTGGCCTTGAAGGCCCAAGCCGCCGCCGGCTTCCGCCGCGAAGGCTATCTGCGCGAACACGTGATCAAGGACGGCGTCCGTCGCGACGTGGTGCTGTTGGGCATTCTCGCCGACGAATGGCGCGCGCGCCGCGAGCCCCTGCGCCGCTCGCTCAGCGTGGCGCACCTGATCGCCGCGTGAGGTGGCCCTCAGCTCAGCTCGATTAGCTGCTGGTGAGCCGGGCCAGTGCCGCCTGATAGTTGGAAATCTCCGCCGTCAGATAGGCCGGAACCGCGCCCTGATAGCCCGCCGTCTGGGTCGAGGGCTTGGTGGTCATGTCGGTATAGATCTGCTTGACCGTGGTGATCGCGCCGCCGAGCTGGGCTACCGCGTTCTTGATGCCGCCGGGGGTGCTCAGGCTCAGGCTCGATTCCAGCCCGAGCGCATAGTTGGCCTTCAGCGAGGTGGTGGCGATCGCGCCGCCGGCCGTCGAGGCGCTCTTGGCCTTGGCCGTCGCATTGGTGGTGACCAGGCCCTCGGACAGGCCGAGCGCGGGCAGGGCGTTGCGGCCGGCCGGTCCGGCTTCCAGGGTGATCTGCGAGGCGGCGCCGGTCGGGGTGATCTTCAGCTGCTGGACGCCGCCGGTTCCGGTCACCACCTGCACGCTCGCCCCATAGCCGGAGGCCTGGGTGATCTTTTGCGCCAGGGTCTGCAGCGTGTCGTTGGCCGCGATGGTCACCGTCTGCGGCAGGGCGTTGAAGTTCGACTTGACCAGGAACTGCTCGCCGACCTGCAGCGATGAGTTGGTCATAAGATTCTGCGACGGGATGAATGAGATCGTCCCGGTCGGCAGGCCCAGCGCGTCGAGCGCCGAGGCGCCTGTGGGATCGACGGCGATGGAGTGCGGCGCGGCCTGATGGTCTGCGCCGTTGAAGGTGTTGGACCAGGTCACCGCGCCGGTGGTCGGGTCGATCCGGGCCGCATAGCCGTCAAAGGCGGTGAGGTCGCCGGAATTGGCCGTCGGCGTCACGGCGATCTGGCCGGCGATATAGACCTGGCCGTTGGCGACGGTCAGCGCCGTGGCCGTGGTGTCGCTGGAGCCGGCGAAATAGGCCAGGGTGTCGGAACTCGATGGCGACAGGTTCGCGGCCAGGCTGGCCACGAAGGCTTCCTCGCCGCTGCCGTAGGCGCTGCCGATCGTGCCGGCGCTGAGCGCGCCGTTCTGGGTCGAGCCGGCGACGATGATCGATCCGTCGCTGTTCACAGCGACGCCGGTGACATTGCCACCGTTCAGCGGGCCCAGGTCCCGGGTCGCCGAGAGCACCGGCGCGCCCGAAGGCTGCAGGGCATAGCTCTGCACCACCGCGTCGCCGTTCTGCACGCCGGCGGTAATCAGCGAAGAGCCGTCGATAGCGATGCCGTTCACGCTGCCGGTGGTGGTCGCGCCGAGATAGGTGTTGAAGGTCTGCGCCCCGGTGGATGAAAAGCCGGAGATGAACCCGTCGGAGACATCGGCTGAGATCGCCGTCGATCCGGCGACATAGACCGAATTGTCCGCGCCGAAGGCGACGCTGTTGACCTGACCGCCGGTCCAGGCGTTCACCGCCTGGCTCCAGAGTTGGCCGCCCGAGCTGCTGAAGACCGAGACGAACCCGGTCTGGTCGATCGCATCGGGCGGCGCCCCGCCATGGTCGTCCAACAGGCCGGTGGCCTGGCCGACGACCGCGACCTGGCTTCCGTCGGCTGAGACCGCCAGGCCCAGCCCCGAGGCGCTGGCGGTGGAGCCGAGCGTCTGGGTGAAGATCAGGTTGCCCGCCGAATCGTACTTCATCAGCGCCACGTCCTGGGTTCCGGAGATGGCGTGGGAGGAATCGACCTGACCGGCCTGGGTGGCGCCGGTGACATTGGCCAGCACATAGACCGAGCCGTTCGCCCCGGCCGCCGTGGCGATGGCGTTCGGTATGGTGGCGCCCAGGGTGTCGGTGAACGCCCGCACATTGGTCGCGCTGGGATCGGTGGTCAGCTTGAGGAATTGCTGGGTGACGTCCGAGGTGGTGTTGCCGGTGGTGTTGCCCGTGGCCGAGGCGCCAGTTGTCGTGACGCCGGTCGTCCCCGAGCCGGGTGCATTGGGAACCGCGCCCGCCGTCTGGGTGATATAGACCGCCGGCGCGGTGGTCGGGGCCGAAAAGCTGAGCGTTTCAACCGCATTGCCGACGATCTGCAGCGAATACTGGTCGGCGCTGACCGGGGTGGTGTGGGTGACGCCACCCACCTTGTAGCTGGTGGAGGCGCCCGGCGTGCGCACGTCGGCGAAGCGCGTGAACACACCCGCCGCCTGAAGCTGGGTATTCAGATAGCTGACGACGTTGCTGATCGTGCGCGGCGTCGAGCCCATGTCGTTCAGATTGAAGTTCACCACCGTCGGCGCGCCCGGCGTCTGGGTGATGTTGGCGTTCAGCGTCGTCAGCGGCGTCTGGCTGATCGACAGCGAAAACTGCACATTGCCGGCGAAGGCCAGGACCGGGGTGTTGGCGTCGCCGCTCCACAGCACGCCGGTCTTGTAGGTGTCGGTCTCGGTCGGCACCCCCGCCGAAGACTGCGAACTGGTCGCCACCGCGCCCTCGGCGACGTTGAACCCGACGAAGGGCGAGGTGTTCAGATAGGTCTGCACCTGCTTCATGCCGCTGGTGAAGGCGGTCTGCAGCTGGTTGAGCTGGTAGGCCGAGGTCCCCGAGGCGTTGGCCTGGGTCGCCAGGTCCTGCAGCGCGGTCAGGCCCTGGTAAAGGCCGAACAGATTCTTGTAGTTGGTGTAGTTCGGGGTCCCGGCCGGGACGCTGAGCTTGGCGGCGTTTGGATTGATCAGCGACTGGCCGTTCAGCAGCGACTGGACCAGCGAATTGGTCTGCGCCGTGGTCGGCGTCTTGGCCCAGGGCGTCGTCGGCGCGGTGCTGGTCGAGACCGCGCCAGATCCGCTGGTCGACGTCTGCGGAACGCCGGCCTTCAGGTCGTAGTAGCTCAGCAGCAGGCTGGAATCGATCGAGATGGTCATGCGGGGTCCCGGACGACCCCAAGTTTCCCTTGATATCACTGAGACTTGTTTAACTTTGCTGCCGGAAGCGTGGCTTATCGCGGCCGGCTTGAAACCATCGCTCGCGGGGCGTAGCTGAGGGGGGATGGATCAGGCCCAAACCCGCAGGCTGTGGCTGACTTTCGGCGGCGGCGTCGCGGTGCTCGCCATAGCGCTCGGCGCGGCGTTTCTCATCCTCCTGCATGGCGGCCGAACCGCCTCGCCGCCGCCGGCCGCGGTCGGCGGGCTGGTGGTGCAGACCCAGGCCGGTCCCGACGCCAAGCTGGATCCGCAGAAACCCTTGCGCTGCTTCGTCAACGGCCAGCTGGTCGGCGAGGAAACCCTGGCCGACTGCGCGCGCCGAAACGGGGTGGCCACCGACGCGCTCGATGTCGGCGTCGACCAGAGCGGCCAGCTCGCCGCCGCCGAGTCCGCCGGGATCAATCTGACGCCCTTGCCGCCGTCCGCCGCGCCCGTGGTGGCGGTCGAGGCGGCGCCGGCCGCGGCCAACGTCCAGGAAGGCGACTGCCTGCGCTACGCCGCCGCGACCTGGCGCAAGGCGGGGGCGGGGATGTCGCTTTCCGGCTGCGTCAAGCTGCTGTTCGACGGCCAGTGCCTTAAGACCGGCGCGGCCTATGGCCGTTGGATGGCCCTGACGCTTCGCCTGGTGCCAGGCGCTGTCGAGGTCTCCGGCGACAACCGCAACTTCCGGCTCCTGGTGGAACAGCCCGCCTCCTGCGCCATTCCCGACTTCCAGGAGACTCGCCAGCCATGAGCCGCATCTTGCCCCTCGCCATCGCCGGCCTGGCCGCCGTCTTCGCGCTCGACGGATGCGCCAAACAGATCGCCGCCCCGACCACCACCGGCGTCTGCTGGCAGGCCATCCCGTTGAAGAATGGCGACATCAAATTCAACAAGGTCAGCGAGCACGAACCGGCCATGGAAAACTGCGCCGCCTCGCTCGAAGGCATGCGGCTGCGCTTCCTGAGCATGGGCGGGAATAAGCAAGAAGTTATCGGGGCTTATCAGGGAAACTATCTGTTCCTGGAGCCGAACGGAATCTTCATGTCGCAGAGTTTCAACGGCAACCGCTACTTCGCCCTCGGCCGCACCGCCGACGGGCGGCTGGCGACGGCGGCGGCGCTTTCGCAGCAGCCCTGAGCAAAAGAACGTAACAAGAACATTGTGCCGGCCCCCAACCTCGGCTAGGGTCGCGGTTCAACGGCATCCACGGAAGAGGCAAAGAGCATGGCGGGCAGCGTCAACAAGGTGATCTTGATCGGGAATCTGGGCGCGGACCCGGAAATCCGCACGCTCAATTCGGGCGATCGGGTGGCGAACCTGCGAATCGCCACCTCGGAAACATGGCGCGACCGGCAGTCGGGCGAACGCAAGGAACGCACCGAGTGGCACCGGGTGGTCATCTTCAACGACAACCTGGTCAAGGTGGTCGAGAACTATGTGAAGAAGGGCTCGAAGGTCTATATCGAGGGCGCGATCCAGACCCGCAAATGGACCGACAATTCCGGTGTGGAAAAGTTTTCCACTGAAATCGTCCTGCAGAAGTTCCGCGGCGAACTGACCATGCTGGACGGCCGCGGCGGCGACGCCGAGCGGGAAGAGGGCTCTTCCGGCGGTGGCTTCCAGCCGGCCGGCGGCCGCGTCCAGCCGCAAGGCGAGCGCGAAAGCTTCTCGGCCGACCTGGACGACGAAATCCCGTTCTAGGGGCTGGTCACCACACGGCGTCTCTGAAGTTTGTCAAGATCGTCTGGTCGGCGGTTATCAGGCGCACGCCGTCGGCCATGGCGTTGGCCACGATCAGCCGGTCGAAAGGATCGCGCGTCCAGGCGAACGTGCGGGCGGCGTCAATGATCGAGTCGAACCGCGCATCGGAACGCGTAAGGGCGTGTTCGCGCTCCAGGATGTGCAGTAGCTGGTCTGGCTCAGACTTGAGCTTTCGCGCCTCGAACAGGGTTTCCAGCTCCATGGCCACCATGGGCGAAATCTGCAGCGTTTCGCGCTCAAGCAGCCGGCGGACGGCGGGACTGAGACGTGTGGTCAGTTTGCTCGCCGTCCAGATGACGACGTGAGTGTCGAGGTGGATCAACGATCCAGCTCGGGCTCGCCATCCCAGCGCCAGTAGGCTTCACCGGCTTCCTCGATCTCATCGAGCGAAAGGTCTTCGTGGACCTCCGGCGGGCTGGCCCAGAACCGCCGCCAGCGTTCGGCGCGTTCCTCTTCGGTTTCGGAAGGCCGCTTCTCGCCGCGGATGACCACGCGCGCACCGTTGCGATCGATGACGATCGGCTCACCGGTCGCCACGGCCTCATCGACCATGCGGAAGATGTTCTTGCGGAATTCCGTGAGCGTAACGGTCTTCATATGTACATATTGGCGATCCAGGACGTACATGTCAACGCACGCTGCAGGACGCTAGGTCGCCCGTAGCGCGGTCGCCACCGGCAGGTTGGCGGCGCGGATCGAGGGGGCGAGGCCGCCGATCAGGCCGATGACCAGCGCCCAGACGACGGCCAGTTCGAGCAGGCCGGGCGTCACCGCCAAGGGGAAGGTCAGGCCGAGCGAGGAGATGGCGCGGCCGTTGAACAGGGCCCAGGCGATCGCAACGCCGATCAGCGCGCCCGGAATGGCCAGGAGCAGCGATTCGACCATCACCGAGATCACCACGGCCGTGCCGCCGAAACCGATGGCGCGCAGGGTGGCGATCTCGCGGGCGCGGGCGTCGACGGCCGAATACATGGTGTTGATCGCGCCGAACACCACGCCCACGGCCATCACCACGCCGATGAAATAACCGACGAAATTCAGGATCGAGGTGACCGGCTTCAGCTGTTCCTTGGTGTAGTCGGCCGTGCGTTTCACATCGACGGACAGTTGCGGATTGCTGGTCAGCGCATCCTTGAACCGGTTGAAGGCGTCGGGCGATTGCAGCCGCACATTGACGGTCTGAAAGCTGTTGCGCTGGAAGGCGCTCATCACCGTCTCGGAATCGCCGATCAGGGCGTTTTCGCTCTGGCCGCCATTGTCCTCGAAGACGCCCACCACGCTCCACTCGGTCCCGCGCAGGATGATGTGGTCGCCGACGGCAAGGTTCTTGTACTGGGCGCTGGCCGAGCGGCCGGCGATCAGCTCGCGCACGGCGGGCAGAAATCGCCGGCCGGCGATGAGATGCAGGGCCGGGTCCATCACCCGGGCCTCGGGGCTGACGCCGGCAAAGCCGATATTGGCGGAATCGCCGTTCTTCTTGGTCACCTCGACGATGACCAGGGCCTGGGGTGCCGCCATCGGCCGGCCGGCGGCGTCTTTCTTCACGCCCGGGGCGTCGGCGATGATGGCCGCGGCGGTGCGCGAGATCGAGCCCATATAGGTGGCCGCGGTCCCCGAGGTGAGCACGATGGCGTCGTCGGGCCGGACATTCTTGTTGATGCTCTGCAGAAGCCCGACGCTGATGGCCAGCAGCGAGACCATCACCGCGATTACCGTGGCGACCCCGATGACCGTGACCAGCGAGGTTCCCGCACGCTGGGGCAGGGCGCGGATGTTCATCGCCGTCACCGCCCAGATCTGTTTGAGGAGGCTCATTTCCCGTCCTCCTTCAACGGCCGGCCAGGGCGTCGACCACCTGCAGCCGCATGGCGCGGATGGCCGGCGGCAGGCCGCTGATCAGGGCGAGCGCCACGGCAAGCGCGAACCCCACCAGCATCAGCGGCCCGGCCTGGATGTTGAAGCCGATCAGCTGCCGCGCGACCGGGAAGAGCATGGCCGCCAGGCCAAGCCCGATCGCCGCCGAAACCAGGCAGAAGGTCAGGGATTCCGCCAGGATCAGCCCCATCAGGCCGCGATCGGTGAAGCCGAGGGTCTTCAGGACCGCCAACTCCGGCGTCCGTTCGCGCACCGACTGCATCATCAGCGCGCCGACCGAGAACAGCAGCGCGAAAAACACCGCCGCGACGATGGCGTTGATGACCAGGCCGATGTCGCCGATCTGTTTCAGATTGTTCTGGGCGATCTGGCGCACGGTCGCGGTCTTGGTCTCGTGGGCCGAATTGACGAACAGCTTGTCGATGCTGGCGGCCACCTGGCCGGCATGGTTGGGATCGTCGATGCGGATCACGAAGAGCGGGGCGGTGCCGGCATTGTTGGTGCGGCCCTGGTCGACATAGTCGAAATTGATCAGCATGGCGTTCTTGAACAGGGTGCCGCCGCTGGACGAGAAGATGCCGACAATGTCCACCGGCCAGGTCGGCGAGCCGTCGCGATTGGTCACCGTCAGCGCCTGCAGCGGCACGCGGTCGCCGACCTTCCAGCCGAAGCGGCTGGCTAAGAGCCGGCTGACGATGGCGCCGGTGCGGTCGCGTTGCAGCGCCGCGATCATGCTGGGCGGAATGGTCAGTCCTGGATCGACGGCGAGGATCTGGCTGGCGTCGACCGCATCGGCGGGGACGATCGAGGTCGGTGTCCGATAGGTCGAGATGAACGGCACCATCGGCATCGCGGCCCGAACCCCCTGCACCATCCTGATCTGGGCGATCTGGCCGACAGGCAGCGGTTCGGTGCTGATCCGGCTCAGGCTGATCAGCACATCGGCATGGGTCTCGGCGACGGCGTGGTTCAGGCCGCTGGCGAAGCCCTGCAGGACGCCGAACAGCAGAAAGGCGTTGACCACCGACAACAGGGTCAGCACGGCGCGCCCAGGCTTGCGCCAGATCCCGGCCCAGATAAGAGGTAAGAATTTCATACAGTGACCATGGCGGGCGCGGGGACCAGGGCGCCCTTGTCCAGATTGACGATGCGCGAGGCGAAGGAGGCCGCCTTCGGGTCGTGGGTGACCATGATCACGGTCTTGCCGTGGTTGCGGTTGAGCTGTTGCAGCAGGCCAAGCACCTCCTCGGCGGTCTCGCGATCGAGGTCGCCGGTGGGCTCGTCGCAAATCAGCAGCGTCGGGTCGGCGACGATGGCGCGGGCGATGGCGACGCGTTGCTGCTGGCCGCCGGAAAGCTCGTTCGGCTTGTGCTTGCGCCAGTCGAGCAGCCCGACCAGGGTCAGGGCGGCCTCGACGTTCTTCTTTCGCTGGGCGCCCGAAAGCGGAGTCAGCAGCAGCGGCAGCTCGACATTGCGCTCGGCCGAGAGCGTCGGCATCAGATTGTAGAACTGGAAGACGAAGCCGACATGCCGGGCGCGCCAGGCGGCGAGTTGGCCGCCGGACAGCTGGTCGATCCGCTCGCCGGCGACATCGACCTCGCCCTCGGTCGGCCGGTCGAGGCCGCCGATCAGGTTGAGCAGGGTGGTCTTGCCAGAGCCCGACGGGCCCATCAGGGCCAGGAACTCGCCCGACGCCACCTCAAGGTCGAGATTGTGCAGCACCTCGAGCACCTGGCGGCCGCGCCTGTAGCGTTTGACCACATGCTTCAGGACCACCAGCGCTTCCATGCCGCTTCCCCTTATTGGTCTTTGTCACTGGCCGACGGGTCGGCCTTGACGAGCTTGACTTTGGCGCCGTCGCTCAGCGGTTTGTCGCTGATCGCCACCACGTCTCCCAGCTGCACGCCCGCCAGCACCACCTGGCCCGCGCTTTCCTGTGGGCCAAGGCCCACCGCGCGGCGTTCGAGCCGCCCATCCTCGATCACGAACACCACCGACTGGCCGCCGTCCTCGGTCTTCACCGCGTCGCTGGGCACAATCACCCCGCGCCCAGGCGCGGCGCCGGGCCGGGCGCCGGCTGGGACGGGGCTGAGGAAGGTCACCCGCGCGCCCATTTCCGGCACGATGCGGGCGTCCTTGGCCTTCAGCTCCACCCGCACGGTGACGGTGGCCTTCGAGCGGTCGGCGGTCGGGATCACCGCGATCACGTCGGCGGGAATCTCCCAGTCCGGATAGGCGTTCAGCTTGACCACCGCCGGCATGCCCTGGTGCACGCGATTGATGAAGCTCTCGGCCACGTCCACCTCGACCTCGAGCGAGTCCATGTCGACAATGGTGCAGATGCCGGTGCGGGTGAAACCGCCGCCGGCGGAGATGGGCGAGACGATCTCGCCGGGCTGGGCGGCCTTGACGGTCACCACCCCGGAGAAGGGCGCGCGCACGATGGTGTCGTCGAGATTGCGCCGCGCCACCTGCAGTTCCGCCTGGGAAACGGCGAGCTGGCCGCGCGACACCGCCAGGCTGGCGCGGGCGCTGTCATAGGCCGTGCGGGTGTCGTCAATGGCCTGGGTGGCGATGATCCCCTGTCCGGCGGCCCCTCGATAGCGTTGATATTTGACGTCGGCATTGGCGAGATTGGCCTGCGCCAGCTGCACATTGGCTTGGGCCTGCACGACCTGGGCCTGGCTCTGCGCCGCGCTGGCGTTGGCGTTGGAGGGGTCGAGTCTGGCCAGCACCTGGCCGGCCTGGACATGGTCGCCTTCCTCGATCAGCACCGCCTGCACCATGCCGGTGATCTTCGAGGAGACCGTCGCCTGTCGCCGGGCGACCACATAGCCGGAGGCGTCGAGCAGGGCCGCGCCCTGGGCCGCGCCGCTGGAGCCTATCGCCGTCGCCGTCGCGGACCGGACCGGGATGCGATCCGGCTGGGCGATAAGGAACCAGGCCAGGCCGCCGATCGCGGCCAAAACCACCAGGGCGATGACGACGATGAGCACCCATGGCCGTCCGCCGCCGGGCGGACGCCGGGGTTTTTCGGTCCGGTCGATGCGAAGCTGATGCAGCAGCGCGTCGTTGGTCACGAGCGCCGCGCCGCTCGGGCCTGAAATGGCCGTGAAACTGGCGACATGACCCCCCTGCCAATCTACGCTTGGGCATCTTACCCTGAATGCTGGCATTACAAGTGCAAGTTTGGTTCACGCCCGCGTAAAGCCGATCCATCAGCC
>CALAEG010000295.1 GCA_937890965.1 uncultured Caulobacteraceae bacterium
AGAAGTATAGGTGAAGTTAATTCGCCGTTTCCGTTAGATCCATTTCGAAGTTGCGCCCGCACGGATCTGCGCAGACGGACCCAACGATCAGTATGTCTCTCGCGGCAGTGGGGATGGACATTCAGCGAACGGGTTCAGCTGGTCTGCTCCCACCCCTCAGACTCTGCGGATGTCGGCTATTGGGCTGTCGGAAAACACCTGTTTTCCGACAGCACGCACCCTACCGACTGATTGGGCGCCACGACGCCCGGCAAAATGCATGACAAACCCTGTCGGAATGGCCTATCGTACGGAAACGTCGAGAGAGGGGTTTTCCGCACATGTTGGTCGGATATATGCGGGTCTCGACGGACGGTGACCGCCAGGTGCTGGATCTGCAGCGCGACGCCCTGTTGCAGGCCGGCGTCGATGAGCGCCACCTGTTCGAAGATCACGCCAGCGGAAGCCGCGGTGACCGCGCGGGTCTGGCCAGGGCGCTGGCCTTTGTCCGACCAGGCGATTGCCTCGTGGTTTGGAAGCTGGACCGCCTCGGCCGCTCGTTGCCGCATCTGCTTGCGACGGTGAACGGCCTCAAAAATCGCCAGGTCGCCTTCCGCTCGCTGACCGAACAGATGGACACGACCACACCGCAAGGTGAGTTCCTGTTCCATGTGTTCGGCGCCTTGGCTCAATTCGAGCGCTCGTTGACCCAGGAGCGTGTCAATGCTGGTCTGGCCGCCGCTCGGCGACGAGGGCGCCGCGGCGGACGGCCAGTAGCAATCGACTCGGAGAAATTGACCGCCATTGTCGCCGCGCTCGATAGCGGCGCCGCCAAGGCTGCCGTCTGTCGGACCTTCGGCGTCAAGCGGAGCACCCTGATCGATTCTCTCGCCCGTCTCGGTTGGTCCTCGGGTTCAACGGTCCATGGAGACGGTCGTGACGAGACGCCAGCAATTGACGGAGGTCCAACTCGCCGCGCTGTATGACGCGCCCGCCGAACAGCGCGAGCTCGTTCGACATTATACACTGTCGGACGCCGATCTGGCCGCCGTCGGGCGCTGCCGCGGCGACCACAACCGGCTCGGATTTGCCGTGATGCTCAGTTACCTGCGCCACCCCCGCCGGCCAATTCGAGCCGGCGAGCGCCCGCCAGCCGCCCTGGTGAAGTTCGTGGCTGAGCAGATTGATGTCCTGCCCGAAGCCTTGGACGAGTACCTGCGATTCGACCAAAATCGGCGGCGCCATTCTACGGAGCTTCAAGAGCGACTTCGGCTCCGCCCCTACGGAAGGATGGCCGAGCCGGACGACACCAATGTCGTGGACCTGATGTCGGCTCTGCGCGCTAGCTTGGGAGCCAAGGACAAGGGCGCCGCAAAACCGGCCGCAAAGGAAAAGCCAACCAAGGCGCCGGCGAAGGCCAAGACCCGCAAGGCGAGCTGAGGTCAGTCCGCGCCGCCAGCCTTCCGGTACGCGGTCCTGGCGTCCACGACCTTGACTGTGCCGGCCTTGCGCGCCTCGACCCAAGCGCTCTGGGCGGCGGCGCGGCGCGTCTCAAGATCTTCGGCTTCGCGCCGGAAATCGGCTTCTTCTCGCTTTCTGGTCTCGTCGAGTTCACCCAGCGCCTTCTCGGCGGCGTCGAGCTTCGGGCGCAGCAGGTTTGGCTTTCGCGGCCGGTTTGACGGCGGCCTTCTTGGGCGCGTCCGGGACATTGGGAAGGCTGGTCGGCTCCAGCGCGAACGGATCGCTCGGAGCCGCCGCTCGCGGCACGCCCCTATTGCCCAGCAAATTCGGCGATCATCTTAGAGCAGAATGCCGGGAGGTCATCGGGCTTGCGCGAGGTCACCAGCCCGCGATCGACGACCACCTCCTCATCGGTCCAGTCGGCCCCGGCATTACGCAGGTCGGCTTCCAACGACGGCCATGAAGTCATCCGGCGGCCATCGATCGCCTCGGCGTTGATCAGAGTCCATGGGCCGTGGCAGATGGCCGCGATTGGCTTTTGCGCTTGAGCAAACGAGCGCACGAAATCGACGGCGGCCTTGTCGACCCTGAGTTTGTCGGGGTTGCTGACGCCACCGGGCAGCACCAGCGCGTCGTAGTCGGATGCCCTGACAGACGAGAGCGCGCGATCAACCTTGACCTTCCGCCCAACCTGATCGTGCTCCATGCCCTGAATCTGTCCGTCTTGCAGCGAGATGATGTCCACCTTGGCGCCGGCGGCTTTCAGGGCCGCGACCGGCATTTCGAGTTCGGACTGCTCAAAGCCGTTAGTGGCTAGGACTGCGACCTTGCGGCCGTCCAGGCGTTGATCTGGCATAATGTTTCTTCCTATCGAATCTGGCGGAAACCATCGTGGGATTCAGCCTTGTTTGAACAAGACTTGCCCGGCCAACTACGGCTGGCCGCTGCCGCCCGCCGAGCCGTAGACTTGCCCGGTAGCGTAGCTGGCGTCGGCCGCGGCGAGTTGCACATAGATCGAGGCCAGTTCTGCCGGCTGACCGGGGCGGCCCATGGGCGTCTGGCCGCCGAACTTTTCCAGCTTTTGCTGGCTCGCGCCGCCGCTGACCTGCAATGGCGTCCAGATTGGACCGGGAGCCACGCCGTTGACTCGGATGCCCCTAGACGCGAGCTGTTTGGCCAGCGACTTGATGAAGTTCATCGTCGCGGCCTTGGTCTGGGCATAGTCGTAGAGGTCGGGCGTGGGATCGTAGGCCTGCTCCGACGTGGTGGCGATGATCACCGAGCCCGGCTTCAGGTGCGGCAGGGCCGCCTTAATGATCCAGAACGGGGCGTAGATGTTGGTCTTCATCGTCCAGTCAAATTGCTCGGTGGAGATGTCGAGGATGGAGTCGTGCGCCTGCTGGCGGCCGGCGTTACTGACGAGGGTGTCGAGTCCCCCCAAGCCACTGACCGCCTTGGCCACGAGGTCCTGGCAGAAGGCCTCGTCGCGCAGGTCTCCCGGTATGGCCACGCCAGTTCGCCCCTCGGCCTTGATCAGATCAATGACCTCGCGGGCGTCGGGCTCCTCGCTCGGAAAATAGTTGATTGCTACGTCGGCGCCTTCGCGGGCGTAGGCGATGGCCGCCGCGCGGCCCATGCCGGAATCGCCGCCGGTGATCAGCACCTTGCGGCCGAGAAGGCGGCCCGAACCGCGGTAGCTGGTCTCGCCATGATCAGGCCGGGGATCCATCTCGCTGGCCAGACCGGGCCAGGGCTGTGCCTGGCGTTGGAAGGGTGGCCTAGGATATTTGCTGGTGGGATCGGTTAGCGCCTGGGCAGTTGGCGCACGCCCGGGGCGTTGAGCAGGAGCCGAGCCGGATACGGTGGGGGTCGCCGCCAAGCCTGTTCCCACGGTGTTGACGATTTCGCGACGCGACATTGGGCCCCTTTCGCTTGAGTCCATGTCAAAAGCTCCCGCAGATGTTGTCCACAAAAACAACGGACATGAACCTTTGTTCCGCGTCACATTATTTAATTTTTGATCGCAAGTTTTGGAACTAATCAACTAATCAACCTGCCGATACAATCAAGGCCCCTCGCCTCGTTCCTCTCCGCTGACCGCAAAGCCAGCAAACAAGTCGGCGCATGGCGTCGTGCGCGCCATACGCCGGTTGAAATCCGGCGCACCGTCTGTCCCCCAGACCAGCCCGCGCGCCCCGAGCCCGACCTTGGCCGCATCGACATCGGCTTAGCCGCCAACTTGCTCCCATCGCAGGGTGAAGCCGCCATGGGTCGGGTCGTTTTCCCACTGCACGGAGAGGTTCCCGTTAGGCGTCGAGCGGGTGCCGTGGGCAACCGCATTGACTACGAGCTCATGGATGACGAGGGCCAGGGGCTGAACGACAAAGGCGGGTACGGTAACAACGGGACCCGCCAGCCTGATTCGCGGCGAACCGAAGGGATCGACCTGCTGACGAATGACTTGCTCCAGGGAAACCTCCGTCGCGATCACCCTGCGGATCGTACTGGTCGAGAATTTGAGGCGGATCGCCCAGCGAGTCGTTGACAGCCGGGCGGGCCCCGAGCGGAAATCGCGCGGCGTCTTGCCCGATACCGTACTGGGTGGTGACATCGCCGACACAGAAGCCAGACATCCGGAACATCTTTGGCGTGTCAATTTCGCTTGGCCGGCTTAGTCGACGGGGCCGCTCGCAAGCGTACCTCTCCAAGGACCGCTGGGAGTCAGGAGCGGTCGATCAGCTTGGCGGGGGCCCCATCTACTCCCATCCCGTTCCCTCAGCCTTGACCGTGCCGAGCGTGCCGCTTTGATGCTTCCGAAGGCTGATGTGTGCATCGGCTCCGAAGCGGGACCCCCGCTGCACGATTGCTTACCGCGTTGATTTTACCGAAAAAGTTGGCGCGCCGCCGGGGTCCCGCTTCGAAGCCGATGCACAGCCAAGCTCGGCGGGGAGCGTCTGTTAAGATAATCCATCTCGCCATGGCTTCTCGAATAAATAGCCGCGACGAGATGCGTCATCCAATTGCCGCCCG
>CALAEG010000296.1 GCA_937890965.1 uncultured Caulobacteraceae bacterium
GGATCGACGAGGCCCCGGCCAGGTGGATCGACAGGATGGCGAAGTCCATCGCCGGGCCGGTGTGGCCGGTGGTCGAGAGCGGCGGATAGAGGGTCCAGCCGCCATCGAATCCCGGTCCGGGCCCGCCGTCGACGAACAGAGAGGTGCAGAGCAGGACGAAGGAGGCGACCAGCAGCCAGAACGAGATGTTGTTCAGACGCGGAAACGCCATATCCGGCGCTCCGATCATGATGGGCACGAACCAGTTGCCAAACCCGCCCATCATGGCCGGCATCAGCGTGAAGAAGATCATGATCAGGCCGTGCGCTGTCACCGCCACCTCGTAGCCCTGGTGACCGGCGAGGACGCCCCTAAAGTGACCGAACAGCCCTGAATCCTGGAACACCTGGATGCCCGGTTCGGCCAGCTCCCAACGCATAAGACCGGACAAGCCGCCGCCGATCAGGCCCGCCATGATGGCGAACAGGATGTAGAGCGTTCCGATGTCCTTGTGGTTGGTCGAAAAAAGCCAACGCGCAACGAAGCTCGGCTTGTGGACTGCGTGGGCGCCCAGCGCTGGCGCCCCGACGTTCCCGTCCATTTTACATGTCCATCCGGCGGCAGGGATGTGCAGACGCTACATCTGCGGGAGCGGAAAGAAACATGAATTATATTGGTTCTATTCGATGGCTATTTCGCCGGAACTATCTCCGCATCACGGCGGCCAAGTTGAAGGTCTCCACGGCGCGCCCATCGGATAACCCTCCATCGAGTTAGGTAAGCCGAAGGGCGAAATGACAGCGAGGCAAACAAGACGGCCTTGGGTCGAGGACTGCCCTTAGGCGGGTTGCGCTGCGAGAGCCGCGCTGAGCGCCCGGTCCAGATCGGCCAGCAGGTCGGCTTCCACTCGCAGGCCTACGGATAGCGGAAGGGCTTGTAGGCGTGTGAGGGCGTGCGTAGCCCGGACGTGGCGATCGGCTCGAACACGGCGACACCCCTTCCTTAAACATGTATGGTGGATACGGCATTGAACGCGATTCGACCATCGCCTTTGGAAGGCGCGAGAGCGGCGGGATGGATCGGCGTATCGTTTCCAGAAGGAGCGACAAATGGTTACCCGCACATCAGAGGCTGAATGGCGTGGCCCGCTGGCCGATGGCGACGGCTCGGTGAAGCTCGGCAGCGGCGCTTTCGAGGGCCGCTATTCTTTCAATTCCCGCTTCCAGGATGGCCCCGGGACAAACCCGGAGGAGCTTCTTGGCGCGGCCCACGCCGCCTGTTTCTCCATGGCGCTGTCACTGGTGCTGGGAGATGCAGGTTTCACCCCACGCCGGATCACAACCTCGGCCGCCGTCGAAATCGAGCGGTCCGGCGACGGCTTTTCCATCCCTCGCATCAGGCTGACCACGAACGTCGATGTTCCTGGTATCGATCTGAGGGCCTTCACCGCCCACGCCGAAGCTGCAAAGCGCGGATGTCCAGTCTCCAAGGCACTGGCCGGTGTGGAGATTTCCCTCGACGCGCAGCTCGCCGACCGCGACTAGGCCGGTGAGCGGCGTCGTTCGCCTCAAACGGATCTACGAGCCGGCGGAAGCCCGCGATGGGATGCGCGTGCTTGTCGACCGGCTCTGGCCGCGCGGCGTGTCTAAGGCGCATGCGGCAATCAATCTATGGCTGAAGGAGGCGGCGCCCAGCCCTGGGCTGCGGCGCTGGTTCGGCCATCGTGCTGACCGCTGGCCGGAGTTCCGACGCCGCTATCAGGCCGAATTGGCGCATAATCCTGCCGTTGCGCAGCTTCGCGACCTCGCAGGGCAATCCGACCTGACCCTGCTCTATGCGGCGAGGAACAAGACGCATAACCATGCGCTTGTGCTGGCTGGCCAATTCGTTGCGGCCGGTTGACGCGAGGGATGTCATGGACCTGATCCTCGCCCGCGCCCTGCATGTCCTCTCCGTCCTGCTCTGGATCGGCGGCGTGGCCTTCGTGACGACAGTGCTATTCCCGGCCATACGGCGCGCCCATCCGGCGCCGGCGCGACTCGCGGCTTTCATCCAATTCGAAGGATGGTTCGCCCCCCAGGCGCGGATCATGGTCGCCCTCGCGGGCTTGAGCGGCCTCTACCTGGTCGCCAGGCTGGACGCCTGGGACCGTTTCGCATCGCCGCGGTTCTGGTGGATGCATGCGATGGTCTGTCTGTGGCTGATCTTCGCCTTGATGCTGTTCGTGATTGAGCCGTTCGTTCTCCACCGCCGGCTGGCGAAGGCGGTCGAAGGCCCTGACTCGGGACGCGTGTTCGATCGCATGGAGCGCTTGCACCGCATCCTGCTGGCCCTCAGCCTGATCACGGTATTCGGCGCCGTGGCCGGCAGCCATGGGCTCTGATCGCGCCTCGCGCGGGGTCAAAGGCCAAGGACGCGCTGCTCGGACGGCACCTCGACAATTAAGCCGTCGCAAAGGCTGTTGACCCGAATCTGACACGAGAGCCTGGAGCGCGGGTCAGCCGCCTCCGCGAAATCCAGCATGGACTCCTCCATCGCGCCCGGCTCGCCAAGCGCACTGCGCCACGCGGGGTCGATATAGACATGACAGGTCACACAGGCGCAGTTGCCCCGGCACTTCGCCTCGATCCCCGGCACGCTGGCGCGGAGCGCCGCTTCCATGAGAGACACCCCGACCCGGACCTCGACCCGCTGGCGGGTCCCGTCAGGCTGAACAAAGGTGATCATCGGCGCCGGCGCACCGTCGGTCACGCGAAGATCCGCCACCCGACATAGAAGACGACCACGACGATGGCCGTGAAGATCATCATGTTGACCAACATCCGCATCATGCCGCGCTCGTGCTCGTCGGTCAGGCCGAGGCGATCGCAGACCGCGTTCGATGGCGCCATCAGGAGCTGAAACATCGTCATGCCTTCCCATGCGCCGGGACCGGGCCTGGACTCTCGATGCGCCGGCCAAGGCCGGCGGCGCGCGGCGGCGATCCTGAGAGGATCCCGCCCAACCCTATGACGAGCAGCCAAAGCACCTTCAGCGCCTCGGCTGCGATGTAGACGGTGTGTAGGCTGGACGGCGGCGGCGACTGGCCGGCCTGGATCACGGAGACGCGCAGATCGAGGGCCGGGATCAGCCACAGCGCCTGAGCGACGACAATAACGGCGGGACCCAGGAGGCTGAGATACCAGCGCCTGCGCCGCTGCGACCCTGCGCCCAGGATCAGGAGGCTGACGACGAGCGCCAACTCGACGCCATTGTAGACTCGGAACGTGTGCCGGCCGACATCCAGGGCCACGGTTAGCGACAGGGACGGCGCCAGGAACTTGGCCGGCGTGGCCAGGAACGCCACCCCGATCGCAAGGCCCGCCCAGAGCAGATAGACCTTCGTCGCACGTCGCTCGAGCCTGCCTTGGAAGGCCGACATTGCCGCCATCATCAAGTCTCCTCGCGACGGTGGAACTCGACATAGAAGCGAACCGGACCCAGAGGCTCGACCGCGTGAAGGATCGTAGGCTCGACGACGCCAGGCGGCGTCCGCGCCGTCAGCACCGTCTCGGAGGCCGAACGGCGCGGATCTTCGATCCGATAGGCCAGGCGGCCCTCAAGCACATGGATCAGGGCCCAGGCGCCTTCCTTGGTCGTGTGGGCCTTCAGCAGCGCTTGGGGCACGGTCGCCTCGGTGAATTCTTGGGTGCGCCGGTAAGGCTGCACGTCGGACGGCAGGACCATTAGGCGACCCTCCGTGGTTCGCTCACGTGCGGGTTCGGGCTGAAGCTCGCCCTCATGCCTTCGACACCGTTCCAGGCCGCCGCATCCGCCGGCGGCGGATCCTTGTGAGTGAGATTCAGCCAGATGTCGGCGTAGGTCTTGTTGAGCTCCAGCCACTCGCCCGTCGCCTTTGGGTCGGTGTCGGGAAAGATCGCGTCGGCCGGGCATTCGGGTTCGCAGACCCCGCAGTCGATGCATTCGTCAGGACTGATGACCAGCATGTTCTCGCCGGCGTAGAAGCAGTCGACCGGGCAGACTTCGACGCAGTCCATGAACTTGCACTTGATGCAGTTGTCGGTGACGACATAGGTCATCGTCCGACACCGCTGTCTGAAGGCTGCTTGGTGCGCGCCGGCTCGGGCCGAAGAGGCGGAAGCTCGCCCCGGCTGGCGGCGATGCCGAACTGCAGGCTCTGGGCGATCATCTCCGACTTGGCGACGAACAAGGCC
This sequence comes from uncultured Caulobacteraceae bacterium, assembly GCA_937890965.1. Taxonomy (GTDB): domain Bacteria; phylum Pseudomonadota; class Alphaproteobacteria; order Caulobacterales; family Caulobacteraceae; genus Poindextera. The sequence continues at coordinate 4,194 of CALAEG010000296.1, forward strand.
GCGGCCTCGGGTGGGCAGAGCTGTTCCGCTGTCTGCTTGAACAGGTGCAGCCAGCGGGCGAAGTGGGTCGGCCTGATCTCGGCGATGCGGATGTGGGCGGGCATCGGCGCGCCCTTGAAACGACTGGTCATCAGCAGCACCGAGGACCAGAAGTCGCACAGCTTGGCCAGATGGTCGTCCCACCCGTCACCGATCACTCGATTGAAGATGGGCCCGAGCGCCGGGTCGGCGCGGACCGTGGCGTAGAAGGCGTGCACCAACTCATGGATCATCGCCTCGGTGATGCCGACGGCGGCGCCAGGGCCGACGCGGAGAAGGCGTTGCACAGGCATGTTCATGGGGGCCTCAGCCATCAAACCTCAAACATGTATATATAATATTGCTTTTAGTTTGGCTAGGGCCTACCTACCGAGAGCCGGGCCCTCGGGCTCCGGCCCGAAAGGAGCTGACCGGTGTTCATTCTCACCGAGCAGACGCCCAATCCCGATGCGATGAAGTTCGTGCCACACGTGCAACTGACAGACGGCGCCGCCTTCGCCTTCACTCGGGCCGACTTCGATCCGCGCCAATCGCCGCTCGCCGAACGGTTGTTCGCCCTGACTGACGTCGCTGCGGTCTATGTCACCCCGGCGTTCGTGACTGTCACCCGTTCGTCGACGGCTCGGCCTTGGCCCGCGCTGCGGATCGACGCCATCGCCGCGATCGCCGACCACCTGGAGAGCGGCGCTGCAGCCATTGCCCACGACGCCGTGGGGGACGTGGCCCCTTCCCCGCCGACAACCGCGACGGACGAGGAGATCGAGGCGGAAATCCGCAGCGTTCTGCATGTCTGGGTGAGGCCGGGGGTGGCCCGCGACGGTGGCGACATCCTGCTCGACCGGTTCGACGCGCGGACCGGCGTGCTCTGGATCCGGATGCAGGGCGCCTGTGGCGGTTGTCCTTCCTCGCGGCTAACCTTGAAGGCTGGCGTCGAGC
>CALAEG010000297.1 GCA_937890965.1 uncultured Caulobacteraceae bacterium
CGCCGGCCAGGGATTGCGGCGTCGGAAAGGTGTGGGTCAGGCCCTCGGTCGCCGCCGGCAAGGGCTGGCCATAGGCGCGCACCAGCTTGCCGGCCAGGGCGGTCGCCGCGGTGACGGTGATCTGCTGGCCCAGAATGGCGCGCACGGCCAGTTCGAACCCGTCCCAGGCGCCCGGCACGCGCAGGCCCGGCCGCGCTGCGACCAGGGGCGCCAGGGCGGGGTCCTGGCCCAGATGGGCGGCGATGGCGACCGGATCGGCGGCGAGGTCGAACACGCGGCGGACGCGGGCGATGATTGTGGGCAGGGCGCTCATCCGGCCAAACCGGACGGTGACCTTCAGCCGGTTGCGATCGGCCGGCTCGACCCGGATCAGGCCCTGGTCGCCGGCGAGCGCGATGCTGCGGATATAGGCGCCCGCCTCGACCCTCTCGACGCCGGGAATGGCGCGCAGGCTCAGAAAGTCCAGCAGCCCATCCCAGTCATAGGGCGGACGATAGGCCAGATGCAGCGAGACGTCGGCGCCGGCGGCGTCCGCGGAGGCATGCGCGCGCCGCAGCGCCGCCGGCGGGCAGCCGAACAGGCGCTGGAAGGTCTCGTTGAACCGGCGGGTGCTGCCGAAGCCGGAGGCCAGCGCCACCTGGGTCATGGGCAGGTTGGTCTCGTGGATCAGCTGCTTGGCCAGGTGGATGCGGCGGGTCTGGGCGACGGCGATGGGGGAGGCGCCCAGCTTGCGCTGGAAGAGGCGACGCAACTGCCGCTCGCCGACGCCCAGTCGCGCCGCCAGCGCATCGACGCCGGCCTCATCGAGCGCGCCGTCCTCGATCAGGCTGAGCGCGCGCGAGACGGTGCTCGACGAGCCGCGCCAGGCGCCGGAATCCGGCGAGGTCTCTGGCCGGCAGCGCAGGCAGGGTCGAAAACCGGCGGCTTGCGCGCCGGCGGCCGAGGCGAAGAAGCGCACGTTCTCCCGCTTCGGAGTCCTGGCCGGACAGATCGGCCGGCAATAGATTCCGGTGGTCTTGACGCCGATGAAAATCCGCCCGTCGAAACGCGCGTCACGCGTCTCGAAGGCCCGGTAGCAGGCGTCTGCGTCCATATCCATGACCGCATGATCGCGCTGGCGAGCCCACGAGTCTCGCGATTTTCGGACGCGGTCGTGGGGCCCCAACGCCCGGTTCACCCTAGGGCACGGTTCCGGAGGCCGCGCGTGGGGGCTATAGGGATGGCGACCCTGAACGCGACGGGCCGTCTGTCGCCTCGAAAAGGAATGCCTCCATGGCCGAAGCCCTGATCATCGACGCCTGCCGCACGCCGCGCGGCATCGGCAAGGTTGGCAAAGGCGCGCTCGCCGATATCCATCCGCAGCAGCTGGCCGCCTCGGTGCTCGGGGCCATGGCCAAGCGCAACAATCTGAACACCGCCGAGGTTGACGACATCATCTGGGGCACGTCCAGCCAGCGCGGCAAGCAGGGCGGCGACCTCGGCCGCATGGCCGCGCTCGACGCCGGCTACGACATCAAGGCCAGCGGTGTTACCCTCGACCGCTTCTGTGGCTCCGGGATCACCTCGGTCAATCTGGCCGCGGCCATGATCATGTCGGGCATGGAAGACCTGGTCATCGCCGGCGGCACCGAGATGATGTCCTACACCTCGTCCACCGCCGACCCCTCCGCGCCCCCGCAGCTCATGGACGGCGGCAACCTGCGCCTGCGCGCGCGGCATCCGCAATCGCACCAGGGCGTCTGCGCCGACGCCATCGCCTCGATGGAAGGCATCAGCCGCCAGGCGGTCGACGAACTGGCCCTGTCCAGCCAGCAGCGCGCCGACGTCGCCATCCGCGAGGGCCGCTTCGCTAAGAGCCTGGTGCCGGTCTACAAGGAAGATGGCAGCCTCGCCCTCGACCACGAGGAATTCCCCCGGCCGCAAACGACGATGGAAGGCCTCGGCCAGCTGAGGCCCGCCTTCGAGGCCATGGCAGAGTTCGCCCTGGATGATAAGGGCACCACCTTCGGCGGCCTGATCCGCCAGGTGCATCCGGACCTGAAGATCACCCACATCCACCATGCCGGCAATTCGTCGGGCGTGGTCGACGGCGCCGGCGCGATCCTGCTGGCATCGCCAGAATACGCCGCCAAGCATGGCCTGAAGGCTCGCGCCCGCGTCGTGGCCATGGCCAATATGGGCGACAGCCCGACCCTGATGCTCAACGCCCCGGTCCCGGCGGCGCGCAAGGTTCTGGAAAAGGCCGGCCTGACCCTCGACGATATCGACCTGTTCGAGATCAACGAGGCCTTCGCGGTGGTGGCCGAGAAGTTCATCCGCGACCTCAAGCTCGACCGCGACAAGGTCAACGTGAACGGCGGCGCGATCGCGCTCGGCCATCCGATCGGCGCCACCGGCTCGATGCTGATCGGCACCATCCTCGATGAACTGGAACGCCGCGACCTGCGCCGCGGTCTGGTCACCATGTGCGCCGCCGGCGGCATGGCCCCGGCGATCATCATCGAACGGATCTAGGGACCCTATTCAACCGTCATGGCCCGACTTGTTCGGGCCACCCATGATCACCGTCTTGGATCGGTATTCATGGGCTCCTGCATTCCGGCGCTTCGCGACTCGAGCGGGGATGACGATTATTTTTGACCCCCCCACCGCCCGCCGATCGCTTTGATCGCGTGGCCTGAGCCCTTGTGGATGACGATATCCGCCAGATCGCGGGCGGCGACGATATGGTCGCGCAGATTGGGCAGGTTGATGCGTTCCCAGACGACCTTGGCGAAGGCCCGCGCGCCGGCCTCGTCGAGGTTGCGAAAGCGGGCGTAGAAGGATGCCGGCTCGTGCTCGGCCGCGGTCCACAGGCCGATGAACCGCTCGGTGAACCAGGCCTCCAGGTCCGCCTCGTCGGCGTCGAGATAAACCAGGGCGTCGATCAGCGGGCCGTGGTCGATCTGCAGGCCCAGTCCCTCGACGATCAACACGTCTGGGGGATCGAACGTCCGCGCCAGACCCGGATCGATATCGTAGGTGACGTG
>CALAEG010000298.1 GCA_937890965.1 uncultured Caulobacteraceae bacterium
GCGGTGGCGCGGGTCTCGGCCCTGGCGGCGGCGTCCTCGCCGTTCAGAATCGGCTTGGCCAGCTCGACATACTGGTCGCAGAAGACGTTCCAGACGAAACGGTAGATGGCGCTGGCGGCGTCGGAGAAGGCGCAATCGGCCAGGGCCCTGGTCACCTCGGCGGCGGCCTTGACCGCCTCGCCGCGGATCCAGCGGTTCAGGGTCTGCTCGACCGCCCCCGGATCGAAGCCCTCGACGCGGCGGCACTCATTGACCTCGCAGAAGCGCGCGGCATTCCACAGCTTGGTGCCGAAATTCCGATATCCTTCAATGCGTTGCCGAGACAATCTGATGTCGCGCGCCTGGCCCGACAGGGCGACAAGGGTGAGCCGCACGGCGTCGCAGCCATAGTCGTCGATCAGCTCCAGCGGATCGAGCACATTGCCCTTGGTCTTCGACATCTTCACCCCCTCGGCGTCGCGCACCAGGGCGTTGAAGACCACGCGCTTGAAGGGAACTTCGCCGGTGAAATGGATGCCCATCATCATCATCCGGGCGACCCAGTAGAAGATGATGTCGAAGCCGGTGACCAGGGTGTGGGTCGGGTAGAAGCGCGCCAGATCGTCGGTCTCTTCCGGCCAGCCCAGGGTCGAGAACGGCCAGAGCGCCGACGAAAACCAGGTGTCGAGCACGTCCTCGTCCTGGCGCAGCGGCTCGTCCCGGCCGTAATGCTCCAGAGCGGCGGCGCGGGCCGCTTCTTCCGTCTCCTCCACGAAGATGCGCCCGTCCGGCCCGAACCAGGCCGGGATCCGATGCCCCCACCAGAGCTGGCGCGAGACGCACCAGGGCTCGATGTTGCGCATCCACTCGAAATAGGTCTTTTCCCAATTCTTCGGCTCGAAGACGGTGGCGCCCTGCTCCACCGCGCGGATGGCCGGCTGGGCCAGCACCTTGGCGTCGACGTACCACTGGTCGGTCAGATAGGGCTCGACCACCACGCCGGAGCGCTCGCCGTGCGGCACGCTGTGACGAATGGTCTCGACCCCGCGCAACAGGCCCAGCGCCTCGATCTCCTCGACGATCTTCTTGCGGGCTGCGAACCGGTCCAGGCCGCGATAGGCCGGCGGGACCTCGTCGTTCAGCCGCGCGAAGGGGTCGAGGATGTTGATCATCGGCAGCTTGTGCCGCTGGCCGACGCGGAAGTCGTTGAAATCGTGGGCGGGCGTGATCTTCACCGCGCCCGAGCCCTTTTCCGGATCGGCCTGCTCGTCGGCGATGATCGGGATCGGCCGCCCGACGATGGGCAGGCGCACGCACTTGCCGATCAGGCCCGCGTAGCGCTCGTCGGAGGGATGCACGGCCACCGCCGTGTCGCCAAGCATGGTCTCCGGCCGGGTGGTGGCGATGACGATCTCGCCGGAGCCATCCTCGAGCGGATAGGCGAAGTGCCAGAAATGGCCCTCGACCTCGCGCTGTTCGACCTCCAGGTCGGAAATGGCGGTCTGGAACTGCGGATCCCAGTTCACCAGCCGCTTGTCGCGATAGATCAGCTTCTGCTTGTGCAGGGTGACGAAGACCTTGCGCACGGCCGCCGACAGGCCCTCGTCGAGGGTGAAGCGCTCGCGGCTCCAGTCGCAGGAGGCGCCCAGGCGGCGCAGCTGCTGGACGATGGCGCCCCCGGAAGCCGCCTTCCATTCCCAGACCTTGGCCACGAAGGCGTCGCGGCCCAGGTCGCGGCGGCCCATATTGCCGGCCGCCGCCAGCTGGCGCTCGACGATCATCTGAGTGGCGATGCCGGCATGGTCGGTGCCCGGCAGCCACAGCGCCGCCTTGCCGCGCATGCGCTCGAAGCGGATCAGCACGTCCTGCAGGGTGTTGTTCAGCGCGTGGCCGATGTGCAGCGCGCCGGTGACGTTCGGCGGCGGAATGACCATCGTGAAGGGTTCGGCGTCCGGGTTCTTCGCCACGGCGCGATCCGGCGAAAAGGCGCCGGACGCCTCCCAGCGCTCGTAGAGGCCGGTTTCTATGGCTGCGGAATCGAAGGTCTTGTCGAGCATGGGATCAGGACTGCGGCGGGGCGCGCTTCATAGCGGCTCAGGCCCGCGGAGTCAGAGACTTTCCGAAGGCGTCGGGCCGGCGGACGGCGAGGTAAGAATTTCTAACTTACTCGCCGACGCGCGATGCGTTCGACTTCTTCTTCCACCTTGGCCTGGACGATGGTCGGCAGGTTCTCGTCCAGCCAGGCCTTCAGCAGGGGGCGCAGCAGTTCGCCAACTACGTCTTCCAGGGTGCGGCCGCCCTTGGGCATGGCGATGGAACGGGCCAGGTGGCCGAATGAGGTGGCGGTCTGGTCGGCGGTCGGATCGCTGACCAGCGGCTCGTCGTCATAGGCCGCGGCGGCCATGACCGGCTCGGGCATGGGTTCCGGCTCGACCTCGGGCTCCGGCTCGGGTTCGGCTTCGTGAACCTCCAGGTCGCCATGGGTCTCGACCGGCTCCGGCTCCGGCAGCGGGTCGGTCAGCTCCAGAACCTCTTCGGCTTCCCTGGGCATGGCCTCGGCCGCCATGGGCTCCGATACAGGCGCCTCCGCCGGAGCAGCCTCCGCCGCCGGCTCGTCCTCGGAAATGATCCGTCGGATGGAGGCCAGGATCTCCTCCATTGTGGGTTCCTGGACGTTCGGTTCGGACATGGGCTTTTTGCGACCAGAGGGATGTGACGCCGATTCGATAGCCTAGGCGGACAAGGCTGTTCCTGCAAATTTCCTGTCGCGCTTCGGGGTGCGACGGATTGATCTAAAACACGAAGCCGGCTTTCGCCTCGAACCCGGCCAGGATTGGCGGGGGGGCGTCGAACACCGCGCGCCAGCCCACCCCGTCCGCGGCGCGTCGATAGAGCCTGAGCGCGCCCACCGGTCCGTCGCGGACCACCACGCCCATCCGGCCGCCCAGCGCCAGCGCCTCGATCCAAGCGCTGGGGGTCGCCGAGACCGCGCCTTCGCAGACCACCACGTCGTATTGGCCGGCCGAGGCGGCGTCCAGGTCCCCCGCCTCGCTTTGCACCACGCCCAGGCCAAGCGCCTGCATGATCGCCGCCGCATAGGGCGCGGCGATGGCCAGCGCGCGCTCGCCCGCCCGCGGCCGCACCGCCTGCAACAGCTTGGCCACGTCGCGCGGGCGCAACAGCCAGCGGCCGGGCGCATATTCGATCTCGGCGTCGGCATAGGCGAAATAGGCTTTCGTCGGCGGACAGAAGACCTCGCGCGGCACAGTGCGCATGGCGGTCTGGATGTTGAGGTCGGTCACGTCGCTGACCCGCACCTGGCTGTCGACCATGGTCTGACGCTGGGCGGCGAAATCGAGCGGCGGCATGGGTTGTCTCAGGTGAATCCGACGCGCCGCTTATAGGGCGGCTCTTAACGCCAAAGCAATCGGAGCGGGGCTTGAATGATTGTCGGCGGGTTGGGCTTCTGCTAGCCATCCCGCCCTGCCGGACGGCCTGGTGGCGGAGTGGTTACGCAGCGGACTGCAAATCCGCGTACCCGAGTTCGATTCTCGGCCAGGCCTCCAATCTTTTCAGCTTCTTAGGGGTTGGGTGAAAAGGAACGTATTTTATCGTCAGCGTTTCGTCAGCGTTGGGATAGGCCCGCGCCGGGCCAGTGGCGGCGCTGTAGGCTGGGCGCCCGCCCGAGCCAGCGCATTGTCAGCGTCCTGTATGAAGCAGCCGTCAGCGGCGATCTGTGGGGCCCGCCCCCGTTTTAACGGATGGGACCGTTGGGCGGGGCTTCCAGGCCAGCGATGGCGGCCACGGCCGGGATGTCAAACGCCTGGTTCAGCACAGCGGCGATCTCGTCGAGCGCCCGATCGACCACCGCCGCCTGATCCTCGCCGGTGGACGGCGCGCCAAGATCGGCCAACAGGGCCGCTCGCGCGGCGCCGGCGTTGAACAGGCCGTGCACGTAACAACCGCTCACGCGGCCGTCGGGGGAAACCGCTCCTTCGCCGGCGCCATCGTCAAAG